>NZ_JAQIJT010000001.1:300000-577500 GCF_036946125.1 Sphingomonas adhaesiva | reverse complement strand
ACTTCTCCGCGCATCTGCTGGGCATCTACACGACCAGCCTGTTCCTGGCGCAGATCGTCGTCGCCAAGTTCGTGCCCGCGCTCAACGACGTCGCCTTCTCCGCCTACGCCCGCCTGCAACACCATGCCGACGCGAGGGCGCAGGCGTTCGTCAAGGGCGTCCGCGTGGTCATGGCGGCGGCGCTGCCCTTCTACCTGGGGCTGGCCGCCACCGCGGAGCCGCTGGTGCTGGCGATGCTGGGCGAGAAATGGCGCGAGGCGATCCCCGTCGTCCGGGTGCTGGCGCTGGCGATGCCGTTCATGACGATGCAGGTATTGTATCAACCCGCGTGCGACGCGATCGGGCGCCCGGGGATCAGCGTGCGCAACGGCGCGACAGGCGCGGCGATCATGGCGGCGGCCTTCGCGGTGGGGGTCGGGGGCGGCGCGACGGGACTGGCGATGGCGTGGTGCGTGGGGGCACCGCTGTATCTGTTGCTGGGCAGCCGTCGTGCGCTGCCGGCGATCGGGGCGCGGGGCGTCGACGTGTTCCGCGCGGTGCGTCCGGCGGCCACCGCCGCGCTGGCGATGGCGGCGATCGTGATCGCGATCGACCGGAGCCTGCCGCCGCTCGCGGCGGTCCCGCGGCTCGCGGTGCTGGTGGTGGTCGGCGTGGCCGCCTATGCCGCCGCGCTGTTGATCCTTGCCCGCTCGCTGGTGCGCGAGCTGGCGGCGCTCGCGCGCCGGTAGCTCAGGATTGCTGGATGTAGTCGCGCATCGCCGCGGCGTCGGCCTCGATCCGGTCGATGCGGTATTTCACCAGATCACCGATCGAGACCAACCCGACCACCTGCCGGTCGTCCAGCACGGGAAGGTGGCGGATGCGCCGCTTCGTCATCAGCGCCAGCGCGCCGATCACGCTTTCGTGAGGCGACACGGTCATCGCCGGCGCGGTCATCACCTCGCCCACCGTCGTGTCGAGCGCGGTCGCGCCCTGCGCCAGCATCCCGATCACGTCGCGTTCGGAGAAGATCCCCCGCACCTCGCCATCCGCCATCACCGGCACCGCGCCGATGCGGTGCTGCGCCAGCAGCGCGATCACGCGCGACACCGGCGTATCCGGCGTGACGGATGTCACCTCCCGGCCCTTGTCCTTCAGGATGGCGGCGATGGTCATGATCCAGCTCCTCTCCGGCGCGGTTCTGGTGCCGCGCAGGCTGGTATCATCCCAGCTTTGGGCGCAAAGACAATAACCATGGCACATCGCGATGACAGCCGCATCGGGGGCGGCACGCCGGCGATTTCCGGACTGGACGATCCGCATGGCGCGCGCTGGGCGTGGCGGCGGTTCCGCCGTATCCTGGCCGCGGTCACGCTGGTGGGCGTGGTCGCGGCGATAATGGCGGTGTGGCTGCTCGGGCGGGCCTATGGCACGCTGGGCTGGATCGCGACCGCGGCGACGTTCGGCGGGGTCGTCGGATCGGTGGCGATGGCGGGGGCGCTGATGGGGCTGGCCTTCATGAGCTCGGGCACCGGCCATGACGAGGCGGTCGACACGTTCGACGCCACTCCCTGAACGCACGAACCCCGCGCTTTCCAAGGAAAAGCGCGGGGTCGGGGACATTCCGGCGTCGGGCGCGACGGCCTATTCGGCCGGAGTCGCCTCCACCGCGGTGCGCACGCGACGACGGCGCGGCTTGGGCGCTTCCTCTCCGGTATCAGCGGCGGAAGCGGGAGCGGCGGGAGCGGGAGCGTCGGCCGCCGGCTCGGCCGGTGCAGCCGACACGCCGAGCGACGGGGGCAGGCGATCGATGTCGAACGCGACCTGCTCGCCCGCCGCCTCTTCGCGCGGCTTGCGCGTGCGGCGGCGCGGGGTGCGCGCCTCTTCCGCCGCCGCGGCCTCGACGACCGGAGCCGCCGCGACGGGCGTGTCGGCATCGCGCTCGACCCGCGGCTCGGCGCGCTCGACGTTCCGCTCGGCATAGCCGTTGCGATGCTCGCCGCGGCCGTCATGGCGGTTGTCCCGCTGGCGCTCATCACCCCGCGGGCGATCCTCACGCTGGCGATCGTCGCGCTGGCGGTCGTCGCGCTGGCGCCCGTCGCGCTGACGATCGTCACGATCTGTCCGGGGGCGGTCATCGCGATCCGATCGCGGGCGCTCGTCGCGCCGGGGACGGCTGTCGCCCTCGCTGGCGCGGACCTGATCCTCGCTGCGGATCGGCTCGCCCTCGTCACCGAAATCGTCGCTATCGTCGAACTGATCGAGGTCGTTGCGCAGATGGCGGGGCATCGGCTGGTCGTCGTTGCGGCCACGCTGATCGGCCAGGACGCGGAAATAGTGATCGGCGAACTGAAGGTAATATTCGGTGTTCACCCGGTCGCCGGACATCTGCGCATCGCGCGCCATGTTGCGATATTTCTCGAGCAGCTGCGCCGCATTGCCGCGGGCGCGGCTGTCGATCCGGTTGCCGCTGTCGCGCTGGCCCTGTCCGCCACCGCCGCCGGGGCGCTGGTTACCACCACGGCCGCGACGGCGACCGTTCTGACGGTTGTTGATCAAATCACTGTCCTCGTCCTGGAACCAAAACCGGCACTTGCTCCCCCCGGCCATCGGCATCGGGTAAGGGTTGCAGTCATCCCCGGCGAACCGCCTGCGCCAAAGCGCGCGGCGGGCACCTGCCACGGTCGCCGGACTGCAGCGACTGTCGACGAGAGGGAGGGTCGGCTGCCCGATCCGGCATCGAGATGCCATCAGGTTCGCGTCCCCGCCGCCATCCCTAGCCGTTCGGCAGGCGTTCTCAAAGGGAAATATTGGGTCGCCGCCCGGCTTTTCAACCCGCCGGGTGCGTCGCGACCAGACAGCGGGGATGTCCCGCCAGGTCGTGCCGCACCGCGACGGCCAGCCCTGACCCGCGAAACAGCGCGGCCGCGCTTTCGTGCTGGTCCCAGCCGATCTCGATACAGGCGACGCCCTCCGGCGCGAGCAGCGCCGGCAGCTGGCGCGCGATGACGCGGTAGTCGTCCAGCCCGTCGGCGCCCGCGAACAGCGCGCTCGCGGGCTCGTGCGCGCGCACCTCGCGCGGCAGCTCGGCGTCGGTCGCGATATAGGGCGGATTGGCGAGCACCAGGTCGAACGCCCCGGCGATCCCCGCCCCCCAGTCGCCGCGACGCAACACGACCCGGCCGTCCATGTCCAGCGCCGCGGCGTTGCGCCGCGCCCAGTCGAGCGCCGCCTCGCTCGCGTCCACGCCCAGCCCCGTCGCGCGCGGCCATTCGGCCAGCGCCGCGAACAGCAACGTGCCCGGACCCGTGCCGAGATCGAGCACGCGCCGCGGCCCCTCCCCGCCAGAGAAATGCGCCACCGCCGCCTCGATCAGCGTTTCGCTGTCCGCGCGCGGCACCAGCGCGCCGGGGCCGACCAGCAGGTCGATCGTCCAGAAGGCGCGGATGCCGGTGATATAGGCGACCGGCTCATGCGCGGCGCGGCGCTCGACGAGCGCGGCGAAGGCAGGCGGCACGAGATGGTCGCCCGGCGTCAGCAGCAACCGCTCGCGCGTGATGCCCAGCGCGTGGGCGAGCAGCAGCTCCGCATCGAGCCGGGGGGTATCCGAAAAGGCGAAGCGCGCGGCGGCCTCGCGCAGCGCGGCACGCGTGTCGGTCATCGAACCACGGCGCGGCAGCGCCCTTCCGTCTCTCTGGGGATCACGACCTCACCTGTTCCGCAACCTCTTCGCGCCTTCGCTCGAAACGACCTCCGCCGGCGCGTCTGGATTCCCGCCTGCGCGGGAATGACGGAAGGAATTGGCGGGGCGAGCCATCTCTGCGTCCTTTGCGTGCTCTGCGCGAACTCTTTCCAACGCCCGCCGGCCGGGCTTGGCCGAATCCTGTCGCGGGGCGCGACAGGCCAGCCCGCGTCTACGCCTCCAGCGTCGCCAGCCGTTCCGCCTCGTCCTCCGCCACCAGCGCCCCGATCAGCTCGTCCATCTCGCCCTGCAATATCTCCGGCAGGCGGTGCAGCGTCAGGTTGATGCGGTGATCGGTCACTCGCCCCTGCGGAAAATTGTAGGTGCGGATCCGCTCGGAACGATCACCCGATCCCACCATCGCCTTGCGCGTGCCCGAACGCTCCGCCGCCAGTCGCTCGCGCTCCGCCTCGTACAGCCGGGTACGCAGGACCTTCAGCGCCTTCGCCTTGTTCTTGTGTTGCGATTTCTCGTCCTGCTGGATCACGACCAGCCCGGTCGGCAGGTGGGTGATGCGCACCGCGCTGTCGGTGGTATTGACCGACTGGCCACCGGGCCCGGACGAGCGATAGACGTCGATCCGCAGGTCGCGCGCCTCGTCGATCTGGACGTCGACCTCTTCCGCCTCGGGCAGCACCGCGACGGTCGCAGCGGAGGTGTGGATGCGCCCGCCGCTCTCGGTCACCGGCACGCGCTGGACGCGGTGGACACCGCTTTCGAACTTGAGCTTCGCGAACACGCCGGAGCCGGTCACGCTGGCGACGACTTCCTTGTAGCCGCCGGCGTCGCTGTCCGATGCGGAGATCAGCTCGACGCGCCAGCCCTGCCGCTCGGCATAGCGCTGGTACATGCGGAACAGGTCGCCCGCGAACAGCGCCGCCTCGTCGCCCCCGGTGCCGGCGCGCACCTCCAGCATCGCCGAGCGCTGGTCCGCGGCATCGCGCGGCAGCAGCGCGAGCGCGAGGCGGCGGTCGGCACCCTCCAGCGCGACGCGGTTCTCGCGTAGTTCCTCCTCCGCCATCGCGCGCAGCTCGGCATCGGCATCGCCGGTCATGTGCGCGAGGCTGTCGGCCTCCTGCCGCAGCCGGCGCACCTCGCCCGCGGCCTGCGCCACCGGCTCAAGCTCGGCATATTCCTTCGACACCTGGACGAAGCGGTCACCCTCCAGCGCCCCGGTAGCCATCATCGCCGCCAGCTCGTCGCGCCGCGCCTCGATCTGGCGGATCCGGTCGATCGAGATGCTGGTCATGCGCCGAGTTTGCTCATTCCGAGCACGCTACGCACCTTGTTGTTCAACTCTTCGTGCCGATCCAATTCATCACTCAGCACGTCTTTCATCAAAATACGGATCGATGGCTCAGGTGCGTCTGTGAAAACCAAGAATGATCTGGGACTAGCTTTCGCAGCGCGGTCGTAGCGCTTCCTGGGCGATCCGGTCGCCACCAGCTGTGCCGAAACGCCCGCGCGGCGCAACCGGGCGAGTGCCGCCACCGCGGCGTCGTGGGCGCGGTCGTCCTCGACCACCACGGCCACGTCCGGGCGCGCCGCCGGCGGCTCATCGATCAGCATCGCCAGCCGTTCGACCCCCGCGGCCCAGCCCACCCCCGCGGTAGCAGGCCCGCCGAGCGATTCCACCAGCCCGTCGTAGCGCCCGCCCGCCAGCACCGTACCCTGCGCGCCGAGCCGGTCGGTGACGAACTCGAACGCGGTGTGGCGGTAATAGTCCAGCCCGCGCACCAGCCGCTCGTTGCGGGTCCAGCGCACGCCGGCGGCATCCAGCCCCTTCTGCACCGTCTCGAAGAAGGCGCCGGCCTCCGCACTCATATAGGCATCGATCCCCGGCGCGGCATCGGCCACCGGGCGGTCGCGCAGATCCTTGGAATCGAGGATGCGCAGCGGGTTCTTCGCCAGCCGCGTCAGGCTGTCCTCGCTCAAGTCGCCGCGATGCGCCTCGAAGTGCGCGACCAGCGCGTCACGCCAGGCGTCGCGCGTCGCCGCGTCGCCCAGCGTATTGAGCTGGAGCGTCACGCCCTCGATCCCCAGTTCGGCCAGCAACTGGTCCGCGAGCGTCAGCAGCTCGACATCCGCCGCCGGCTCGGTCGCACCCAGGACCTCGGCGTCAATCTGATGGAACTGGCGGTAGCGGCCCTTCTGCGGGCGCTCGTAGCGGAATACCGCACCGCTGGTGACGACCTTCACCGGCGCATATTGCTGCCAGCCGTTGGTGATGTAGGCGCGCACGATCCCGGCGGTGAATTCCGGACGCAGCGTCAGCGAATCGCCGCCCTTGTCGGGGAAGGAATACATCTCCTTCGACACGACGTCGGTCGTCTCGCCGATCGAGCGGGCGAAGACCTGCGTATCCTCGAACACCGGGGTTTCGACGCGTTCGAAGCCGTAGAGGCGGCGCACGCGGTCGAAGGTGGCGAGGACGTGCGCGAAGCGGCGTTCCTCGTCGCGGAAGATGTCCTGGGTGCCGCGGACGCGGGCGGGGGTCTGGATACGGGCCATGATGGGTGCGCGTATCTAGGCGAGCGCTTCGCGTTCCGCTAGCGCCGATCGCCATGCACGAACCGCCCATGCACGAACCACATCGCTGGTGGGGATTGGGACAGCGCGTGGCACCGCCGCGCTTCGTCCTGTTCATGGTCGTCTTCGCCGTCAGCACCGCCGCCTTGTGGCAGATGGCGGGGCGGGGCCGCGCGGTGATGGGCGGGTTCGACATCGCCGCCGCCGTCTTCCTGATCGCGGTCCTCTCGCTGTTCGGGCGCGGTACGCCGCAGCGGATGCGCCGCGCCGCGCAGGCGAACGACGCCAACCGCGCGCTGCTGCTCGCGATCAGCGGGGCGGTGTCGATCGTGATCCTGCTGGCGGTCCATGACGAGCTGAAGGGCAAGAACGATACCGTCGCGATCGTCCTGGCCATCGCCACGCTGGCGCTGGCGTGGCTGTTCACCAACATGGTCTATGCGCTGCACTATGCGCATCTCTTCTACAGCCCCGACGACGCGGGCAAGGACGAGGGCGGGATCGACTTCCCCGGCACCGACACGCCCGACTATTGGGACTTCCTCTACTTCAGCTACACGCTGGGGATGACGTTCCAGACCTCGGACGTCTCGATCAGCGACACGCGCATCCGCCGCATCGTCACCGGACAATGCCTCGCCGCGTTCGTCTTCAACCTGGGCGTGATCGCGTTCAGCATCAACGTGCTGGGGGGTGGCAACTGACCCCTCCCCCCGTTACGTCACGAATGTAACGACATTATCCAGAGGCCGCCCCCCGACATGATCCGATCGCTGACCGCCGCCCTCCTGCTCGCCTCCGCCTCCGCCGCCGTCGCACAAGTTCCCGCGGGCAATTCCGCGCCGCAGCCGGTGCCCTTCGTCGATACGATCCCGGCGGCGCGCGACGTGCCCTTTCCCGGCACGATCCGGCTGAGCGTCGACGCGACCGATACGCGCCGCGGCATCTTCCGCGTGAAGGAGACGATCCCGGTGCCGCAGGCGGGGCCGATGACTCTGCTGTTTCCGAAATGGCTGCCCGGCGCGCATTCCCCGCGCGGCGAGATCGAGAAGCTCGCCGGCCTCGTCATCACCGCGGGCGGCAGGCGCGTGGAATGGACGCGCGATCCGGTCGACGTCTTCGCCTTCCATATCGACGTACCGGCGGGTGCGAGGACGATCGAGGCGGCGTTCCAGTTCGTCTCCGCGACGAAGCCCGATCAGGGTCGCATCGTGATGACGCCGACGATGATCTCGCTCCAGCCCAATTCGGTCAGCCTGTATCCGGCGGGCTATTTCACGCGGGCGATCCCGATCCAGATGACCGTCACCTATCCGCAGGGCTGGACCGCGGCGGGCGCGCTCCCGGCGAAGGTGGCGGGCGCGACCTATACCTATGACGCCACCAACTACGAGATACTGATCGATTCGCCGATCCTGGCGGGCAAGTACGGCAAGGTGTGGCCGCTGACGCCGCGCGTGAACCTCAACGTCTTCGCCGACGATCCCGCGGAGCTGGCCGCCACGCCCGAGCAGATCGCCGCACACCAGCGGCTGGTCGAGCAGGCGGTGAAGACCTTCGGCGCGCAGCATTACGACAGATACGAATTCCTGCTGTCGATCACCGATCAGCTGGGCGGCATCGGGCTGGAGCATCACCGATCGAGCGAGAACGGCGTGACGCCGGGCTATTTCACCAAGTGGAACGACGGTCCCGGCCGCCGCAACCTGCTGCCGCACGAATTCACCCACAGCTGGGACGGCAAGTTCCGTCGCGGCGCGGATCTGTGGACCCCGGATTACCGTACGCCGATGCGCGGCTCTCTGCTGTGGGTCTATGAAGGGCAGACGCAATTCTGGGGCTATGTGCTCCAGGCGCGATCGGGGATGGTCAGCAAGCAGGACACGCTGGACCAATATGCCGCGATCATGGCGACCTACGACAGCCAGCCCGCGCGCCAGTGGCGCGACCTGCTCGACACCACCAACGATCCCGTGATCTCCTCGCGCAAGCCCAAGGGCTGGACCAGCTGGCAGCGGAGCGAGGATTATTACAACGAAGGGCTGCTGGTCTGGATGGACGTCGATTCGCTGCTGCGCGAGAAGTCGGGCGGCACGAAGTCGATCGACGATTTCGCGCGCGCCTTCTTCGGCATCCGCGACGGCGACTGGGGCGAGGTGACCTACACGATCGCCGATGTCGCCGCGACGCTGAACCAGATCGTGCCGTGGGACTGGGCCGGTTACCTGGACAAGCGGCTGACCGAACATGCCGCGGGGGCGCCGCTCGACGGCTTCACGCGCAACGGCTACCGCCTGATCTACACCGACACGCCCACGCCCTCGTTCAAGGCCGGTGAGACGAGCGCCAAGAACACCAACCTGACCTGGTCGGGCGGGTTCGTCGCCAATGCCGACGGCGGGCTCACCTCGGTCACGTGGGACGGCCCCGCGTTCGACGCCGGGCTGACGCTGGCGGATCAGATCGTCGCCGTCGACGGACAGGCCTGGTCGGCCGACCGGATGAAGGCCGCCATCGTCGCGGCAAGGGGGACGAAGACGCCGATCCCGCTCACCGTGAAGCGCGGCGAGGCATACCGCTCGGTGGCGCTCGACTATCACGGGGGCTTGCGCTACCCGCGGCTCGAGAAGGTCGGCACCGGCGACGGCGGCCTCGATCGTCTGCTCGCGCCCCGCTGACCGGCGGGGCGTTTCGGTTTTCTGCGTCTCCTGAGGGGAAGAGAATGCGTATCGACCTGATCCCGGTGGGCAAGAGCCCGCCCGACGACCTGAACGTGGTGATCGAGGTGCCGACCGGCGGCGAGCCGGTGAAGTACGAGTTCGACAAGGCGTCGGGCGCGCTGTTCGTCGACCGCATCCTCCATACGCCGATGCGCTATCCGGCCAATTACGGCTTCGTGCCCCACACGCTGTCGCCCGACGGCGATCCGCTCGACGCGCTGGTCATCGCGCGTTCGCCGTTCATCCCGGGCTGCGTCGTGCGCGCGCGCCCGATCGCGGTGCTGAACCTGGAGGACGAGGCCGGCGGCGACGAGAAGCTGGTCTGCGTGCCGGTCGATTCGACCTTCCCCTATTATTCCAACGTCGCCGGGCGCGAGGACATCCCCGAGATCGTCTTCGAGCAGATCGAGCACTTCTTCACCCACTACAAGGATCTGGAAAAGAAGAAGTGGGTGCGCATCGGCACCTGGGGCGACCGCGAGGAAGCGCGTCGCATCACGCTGGAGGCGATCGAGCGCTACAAGGCCGCCAAGGCCGAGGGCGAGGAGCCGCACGACCACGACGTTCCGGGGCGGTAAGCAGCGCGCAGCGTCATGGCGAGCGTAGCGATTGCTTCACCACGCTCGCCATGGCGGCCGCAAAGCCCCCTATTTCCGCTTCTTCTGCGGCGCGCGGCGTCCCGCTGCGGCACCGAGCGACCCCCATTCGCGCAGCGCGTCGGCATCGTCGAGGCAATCGTCCGGCGCGCGGCGATAGTTCATCGTCGCCGTACTGCCGTCGCCGCGCGCATAGGTGAAGCGCGCGCAGCCCGCTTCGTCCCAGATTGCGTCGCTCTCGCGGTCGGCCTTGAACCACAGGCTGCCGTCGCCACCGACGATCGCGAACACCACCCCGTCGAGGTAGAGCGTGGCACCGCCCATCATGGCGCGGCGCGTGACCACGCCGTCGGGGGCCATCGCCTCCGCCACCCAGTCGACCAGCCCGTCGTCGATCGCCATCACTGCACCGCCGTCAGCTTCAACCCGGCGATGCAGGCCACCGCCCCCACGATCAGCAGCAGCCGTACCGGGGTCGCCGCCTCGCCATAGAAAGCGATCCCGACGACGACGGTGCCGAGCGCGCCGATCCCGGTCCAGACCGCATAGGCCGTTCCCATCGGGATGCTCCGCGCCGCCACCTCCAGCAGCAGCATCGACATCGTGACCGAGGCGAGGAATCCCAGCGTCCAGCCGACGTGCCGGAAGCCGTCCGCGTTGCGCAGGCAGGTGGTGAACCCGACCTCGAACAGTCCCCCCGCGATCAGCCACAGCCACGCCATGCGTCAGTCCCGCCCGGCAAGCCGTCGCAAGGCATCGCCGTCGACCCGCTGCACGGTCCACTCGTCCTGCGGCACCGCGCCCTTCGCCCGATAGAAATCGAGTGCCGGCGTGTTCCAGTCGAGCACCCACCATTCGAACCGCGCATAGCCGCGATCGACCGCGATCCCCGCCAGCGCCCGTAGCAGCGCCGCGCCCGCGCCAGAGCCCCGGGCGTCGGGCGCGATATACAGATCGTCGAGCCAGATGCCGCGCTTGCCGGTCCATGTCGAAAAGGTTCGGTAGAAGATCGCGAAACCGACGCGCTGGCCGTCACGCTCGGCGATCAGCGCCTCTACCGCGGGATCGGCGCCGAACAGCGCATCGTGGAGCATCGGCTCGGTCGACTTCACCGCCTCCGGCTCGCGCTCGAACGCGGCGAGGTCGCGGATGAAGCCCAGGATCGCGGGGACGTCGGCGGGCGCGGCGGGGCGGATGGTGACGGTCATGCCGTCGCCTCTAGCGGCAAGGCGGCGCGGCGGGCACCCCAAAGGCACGCCGCGATGATGACGCCCGCGCCCACCAGCGTGGTGATCGCGACGCGCTCGCCGAAGATGGCCCAGCCGAGCACCGCGGCATAGACGAAGGAGGTATATTCGGTCGTTGCCAGATACCCCGCCTCGCCATGTGCATAGGCCCAGGCGAGCAGGAACAGCGACGCGGTGGCGAGACAGGCGGCGACCGCGATCTTCCACCATTGCGGCGATGGCGGAAATTGCGCCAGCCACGGCGCGGCGCAGGCGAGGATCAGCGTGACGATCGCGGACTGGACGAAGGCGATCTCGCCCGGTCGCGCCGCCTGGCTCTGCAACCGCGCGACGATCAGGTTGACCGCATAGAGCATCGCCGAGGCGAGGATCGCCAGCGCGCCGGCGAACGCCTCCGGCCCCAGCGCCATCCGCGACTGCCCCGCCAGGATGGTGGCGACCCCCGCCAGCGCGGCGAGCGAGGCCGCGATCACCCGCGCGCCGACCCGCTCCTTGAGCACCAGCGCACCGAGCAGCAGCGCGAGGAGGGGGGCGATGTAGCTGAGCGCGATCGCCTGCGCCATCGGCACGCGCGCCAGCCCCCAGAAGAACAGCAGCGCCATCGCCGCCGTGATCGCACCGCGGATCAGGTGCAGGCGGGCGGCGCGCCTCGTCGGCAAACCCCCGCCGCCTGCGCGCCAGGCGATACCGCCGATCCCGGCCGACAGCATCGTGCGCCAGAACAGCGCGTTGTAGACACCCATCGCCAGCGTCATCGATTTCATGAACGCATCCATGATCGAGAACAGCCCGATCCCCGCCGCCGCCACCGCAAAGGCGACCGCGGGCGACAGATGCCGCGAATGCGTCACCGGATCAGACGGATGTCGATGGCGGCATCGAACGTCGAAAGATCGCGATCTGCTGTCAGAACTATCGCCTGCATCACCGTCCCCAGCGCGAGACAGGCGCGATCCGCAAACGAGAGTCCGATCGGCTGGGCGCGGGGATGAAGTGCGGCGCTGATCCGCGCCTGCATGTGATCGAAGGCGCGAATGTCGAGTTCCAAGCGCGCGAGGTGGCTGACGATGGCGCCAGCGTCCATACCGCGACGGGCACATGTGTGGAGTACTTCGTCCAGATTGACCGCCGACAGCGAGGCGCCGCGCACCAACTCGAGGACCATGTCGGCTCCCGGTTCGTTGAACAACAAGGCAAGCAGCGCCGAGGCGTCGATGACGACCCTCATTCGCCTTCCCGACGCGCTTCCTCGCGGCGTTCAGCGATCAGTTCGTCGACGATGCTGACGGCAGGATCACGATAGGGCCGAAAGGCCGACTGGACTTCGCTGACGACCTGCGAGAACGTCTTCAACACCATCGCACCATCGCCATCGCGCTCGATGGCGAGCGAGTCGCCCTCTTTGATCCCCAACTCCCGCCGCAAGTCGGCCGGAATGACGATCTTGCCGCCGGCGATCACCTTTGCGTGATAGGTCATGTCAGGCCCTCCAGGACCTGGCCTATACCATCGGACCTATTCCGCCGCCAGTTTCGATGCTGCGTCCGCCGCATCGATCTCGGCGGCCTTCGCCTCGACCAGCCTGACGATATGCTCGATCATGTCGGCGTCCTGGACATGGTGGTCGGTGACGCCCGACAGATAGACCATGTGCTTGCCGTTACCCCCGCCGGTGATGCCGATGTCAGTCTCGCGCGCCTCGCCGGGACCGTTGACGACGCAGCCGAGCACCGACAGGCTCATCGGAGTGCGGATATGCTGGAGCCGCTCCTCCAGGGCCTGGACGGTGCGGATGACGTCGAAGCCCTGCCGTGCGCAGGACGGACAGCTGACGACGCGGACGCCGCGGTTGCGGATGCCCAGCGCCTTCAGGATCTCGAACCCGACGCGGACCTCTTCCTCCGGTTCGGCGGAGAGCGAGACGCGGATCGTGTCGCCGATGCCGAACCACAGCAGCGATCCCAACCCGATCGACGACTTGACGGTGCCGCCGATCAGTCCGCCGGCCTCGGTGATGCCCAGATGCAGCGGGCAGTCGACCGCCTCGGCCAGCTGCTGATACGCCGCCACCGCCAGAAAGACGTCCGACGCCTTCACCGCGACCTTGTATTCGTGGAAGTCGTGGTCCTGGAGCAGCTTGATATGGTCGAGCGCCGACTCGACCAGCGCCTCGGGGCACGGCTCGCCGTATTTCTCCAGCAGGTCCTTCTCCAGGCTGCCCGCATTCACGCCGATGCGGATCGCGCAGCCGTTGGCCTTGGCGGCGCGCACCACCTCCGCGACGCGGTCGGACGAGCCGATGTTGCCGGGGTTGATGCGCAGGCACGCCGCGCCCGCGTCCGCGGCCTCCAGCGCGCGCTTGTAGTGGAAGTGGATGTCGGCGACGATCGGCACCTGCGCGGCGCGGACGATCTGCCCCATCGCGGCGGTGCTGTCGGTATCGGGGCAGCTGACGCGGATGATGTCCGCCCCCGCCTCCTCGCAGCGGCGGATCTGCGCGATCGTCGCGGCGGCGTCGCTGGTGGGGGTGTTGGTCATCGTCTGCACGGTGACGGGGGCGCCCCCGCCGACGGGGACGTTGCCGACCATGATCTGGCGGCATTCTCGACGCGTGATGTCACGCCACGGACGGATCGACATCCCGCCCCCATACGCCCTTCGCGCGACAGTTCAAAGTCGCCTGCGTGATCCGGCGATGCTAGGCACGCGAGGATGCAGCGACATTACGGCCTCGACTGGCTTCGCATCGGGGCGTTCGCGATCCTGATCCTGTACCATGTCGGTATGGTCTTCGTGCCGTGGGACTTCCATGCGAAGCTGCCCGGCGCCTGGTGGGTGGCGGTGCCGATGATGGCGTCGAATCCGTGGCGACTGGCGCTGCTGTTCGTCGTGTCGGGCTATGCCAGCCGCGCGCTGTTCCTGCGCAACAAGGTGCCGTGGCGGTTCGCGCGCCAGCGCACGCTGCGGCTGCTGGTGCCGCTGGCCTTCGGCGTGGCGGTGATCGTCCCCGTCCAGCCCTGGGTCGAGCTGTCGCTGAAATACGGCTATACACAGGGTTTCTGGCATTTCTGGGTGCACGACTTCTTCCGCTTCGGTCGCGTCGGGCCGATGGTGCTGCCCGTGTGGAACCACTTGTGGTTCGTCGGCTATCTGTGGGTCTACACGCTGGTGCTCGCGCTGCTGGCGACCGTCCTGCCGGGTGGGGTCCGCGGCGCGATACAGCGCGGCTTCGCCTTCGCGATGCGGGGGCCGGCGCTGCTGCTGGTGCCGATCGCGTGGATGATCCTGGTGAACTTCGTGCTGTTTCCGGGCGGGCGCGAGACGCATGCGCTGGTCGGCGACTGGGTCGCGCACGCCACGTACCTGCCCGCGTTCCTGTTCGGTTTCGCGCTCGCCTGCGCGCCGGCCACGATCGCCGGCTTCGTGCGGCGCTGGCGGTGGTCGGCGGCGATCGCGGTCGCCGCTTATGCGCTGGTCGCGGGGATCGAGATCCGCTGGCCGGGCAATACCATGCCGCCGCCCTGGGGCACCGTCTTCGCGATCGCGCGCGCGGTGGAGGGATGGGCCGCGATCGCGGCGCTCATCGGGTTCGCCGACCGCCACTGGAACCGCGATCATCGCTGGCGCCGGACGCTGACGGAGGCGGTGTTCCCCTTCTACATCGTCCATCAGTCGATCATCGTGCTCGGCGCCTACTGGCTGCGCGGCGCGGGATGGCCGATCTGGCTGGACGCCGTGACGCTGGTCGCCGCGACGGTGGCGGGGTGCTGGGCCTTCTACCTGGTCGGGCGCGCGATCGGGCCCGTCCGCCCGCTGATCGGGCTGCGCCGTCACGCCTCGCGCCGCACCGGGCTGGATCCGCGGCCGGCGATCGCGTGAGCCCTCCCGCTCCCCGGCCTGCGCCGGGGAGCGATCATTGGCCGAACGTGCCCGCGCGGTAGAGGAGCGTGATCGCGACGCGGCGGTTGCGCGGGTCCTGCGGGTTGCTGGCGATCATCGGCTCGCGGTCGGCCACGCCCTCGATCCGGTTGAACCGCTGGTCCGGGATTCCCGCCAGCGCCAGCCGGCGGCGCGTCGCCTCGGCACGGCCCGACGACAACATCCAGTTGTTCATCGCGCGCGGATCGCCGAACGGCAGGCTGTCGGTATAGCCGCGGATCATGATCGGATTGGGCGTTTCCTTGATCCCCGCCGCGACCATCCCGATCAGGTCCGACGCCTTGCTGTCCAGCGCCGTCGTGCCGAGCGCGAACATCGAGTAATCGGCATCGTCGACCAGGTCGATGCGCATCCCGTCGGGCGTCATCGTGAAGCGGATATGCTTGGCGAGCTTGGCCATCGCCTTGTTCTGCGCGATCTGCTTCATGACCTGCTGGCGCAGGCGCGCGAAGTTCTTCACGTCCTCCTTCGCCTGCGTGCTGCGCAGCGACCCCTTCTTGCCGAAGCCGTTGCGCTCGTCGTTGGCGCTGTTGCCCAGCACCAGCGCGGCGGTCGCGGGGTCGGCGGTGCCGGCCTTGGGCCCGGTCTTCTCCTTCGACAGCACCGATTCGCCGCCGAAGATGCCGTTGCCGCCGATGCCGACATGCTTGTTGTCGAGCAGCGTGGGCGCGAAATAATCGGCGATGCCCTTGCGCTGCTTCTCCGTCGTCGCGCCCAGCAGCCACAACAGCAGGAAGAACGCCATCATCGCCGTCACGAAGTCGGCATAGGCCACCTTCCACGCGCCGCCGTGGTGGCCCGCGGCGACCATCGTGATCTTCTTGACGATGACGATCTTGGGCGGCTCGTTCTTGCCGTGCGGTGCCTTGGCCATCGCGCTTACTTACCGCGCAGGCCGTCGAACACCTCGGCGAAGCCGGGCTGGTTCTTGTGGTCGATGCCGGAGCGCGCCGCCTCGATCACCAGCGGCTGCGGATGGCCGTGGAGCGAGGCGATGATGATCTGCTTCACCACGTGATAGATCGCCGCATCCGCCGCCACCACCTGCTTCAGCCGGCCGGCGAAGGGGTTGACGATGCCATAGGCCAGCAGCACGCCCATGAAGGTGCCGACCAGCGCCGAGCCGATCATCCCGCCCAGCACCGACGGCGGCTTGTCGATCGAGCCCATCGTCTTCACGATGCCGAGCACCGCGGCGACGATGCCGAGCGCCGGCAGCGCGTCCGCCAGGCTCTGCAGCGTGTGCTCCGGTCCCTCCACCTCGTGGTGGTGGGTCTTGATCGCGTTATCCATGACCTCCTCGACCGCGTGCACGTCGAGCGTGCCCGACGACACCACGACCAGGCGCAGCGTGTCCGCGATCAGCGCGACCAGCGTATGGTCCTTCAGCAGCTTGGGATATTCGGCGAAGACGGCGGAGGACTTGGGATCCTCGACGTGCGGCTCCAGCGCGATCGGCCCTTCCATCCGCAGCATCTTCATCAGCTTGCTGACCAGGAAGATGACGTCCAGATAGTCCTGCTTCTTGTACTTCGGCCCCTTGAACACCTTGCCCAGGCCGCCGCCCATCGCCTTCAGCTCGGTCATCGAGTTGCCGATGATGAGCGCGCCCGCGGCGGCGCCACCGATGATGAGCATCTCGTGCGGGATCGCCTCGAACACCGGGCCGAGGTTGCCGCCGGTGATGGCGAAACCGCCGAACACCATGCCGAGAAGGACGACGAGGCCGATGGCCGCAAACATGGGCGAATCCCCGGTAAGAGAACAGGATGACTGAGACGTTCAGTAACCCGGCAGGGGTAGCGAAGTGGTTACCGCCGCGGCCGGGTGCGGCAGGTTTCTGCCGGGTTTGCCGGGACACGACATGGCGTCACCCCGGGCTCGGCCCGGGGCGACGAATCAGCGTGGAAGATGATGAAAAATCGAGCGCGCCGCGCGTCAGCGCAGGTAGTTGAACAGCGACAGCTGCGACAATTTGGAGAAGCTCTGCTGCGTCGCGCTCAGGATCGTCAGCGTCTTGGACAGCTCGGCGTAGGTTTCGGTCACGTCGATGTCCTCCATGCTGGAGCGCAGCTCCGCACGGTCGAGGTTCGTGCTCTGCAGCAGGCCCTGCTGGAGATCGACGCGCGCCGCGCGCGCACCGACCGAGGCCTGCACGACCGATACCTGGTCGCCCGCCGCCTTCAGCGGCGCCAGCGCGTCGCGCGCCGCCCCCGCCTGGTCGGTGCCCGTCTGCAACGCGCTCGCCAGCTGGGCCAGCATCGCCAGCGTGTCGCCGGCACCCGAATTGAACACGCGCGACGCGGTTTCGGTGGGCTGGACCGTCAGCCCGTCGCCGATCGGGATTTCCGACAGCTTGGGCGCCGTATTGTAGGTGAAGGTGCCGTTGGCGTTGCGGATCACCGCATCGGTGCCCGACGCGCTGCCGAACAGCGGCTGGCCGCGCAGATCCTTCGTATTGCCCAGCCCGACCATCGCATCGACCAGCGCGGACAATTCGCTGCCGATGACCTTGCGGTTCGAATCGCTGAGCGTTCCCGTCGCCGCCTGCGTCACCAGGTCGGTGGCGCGCTGGAGCTGCTCGGTGATCTGGCCCAGCGTCGAATCGGCCTGCTTGAGCAGCGATTCGGACAGCTTCAGGTTGGTCGCATAGGCCGCGGCATCGGCGTCCTTGCGATCGAACTCGGCGATCTGCTGCGCCACGGTCACGTTTTCGGACGGCGTGCTGATCTTCTTGCCGGTGGCGATCTGCACGTTCAGCTTCGTCGCGGTCGCCATCAGCTGGCTCATCCGCGACGACGAGCGGTCGAACATCAGGTTGCTGGAGATCTGCATCGCGCCTTACCGGATTTCGAGGATCGACTGGAAGGTATCGCGCGCGACCTGGATCACGCGGCTGGCGGCCTGATAGGCCTGCTGGAAGCGAACGAGATCGATCGCCTCCGAATCGAGGTTCACGCCGGTCATCTCCGATCGCGCGGTGACCGCGCCATCGCGGATTGCGGTCTGCGCATCGCCGACCAGCCGGCGCTGCTTGAGCGTCGCGGCATTGTCGGTGACGAGGCCCTGGATGCGCCCCTCGTACCCGTCGCCCTGACGCAGCGTCGCCAGCGCGGCGAGGTTGCTCGAGTCGCGCTGCCCGCCGCCGGGCTTCGCCGCGGCGATCTGCTTGCCGTCGGTCAGCCGGACCGAAAAGCTGCTGGGGTCCGCGGTGGTCGCGAACATGTTGGTGCCGGTCGCCTGGTTCAGGTCCTGGCCGCTGCGCTGGAGGTCGTTGACCGCGGTCGTGAAGTCGCCCGCGATGTCGTCCAGCTCGGCCCGTGCCGCGGCGATTCGCTGCGCCCCCTCGGTCATGCCCGCCAGCGCGCCGCCATCAGGCGTCATCACCTTGAGCGTGCCGTCCTCGCTGCGCGTCGTCAGTCCGACGTTGCCGCCGGTGCGCTGATAGCCGACCTGCATCGCCTCGCGCGCGTCGACCAGCACCGGGCCGTTGCTGCCCCCGGCGCGCACCGTCGCGCGGCCGAACTGGTCCATCGTCACCGCGACGTCGGTCAGCTCGCTCATCTGCTGGAGCAGGGCGTCGCGCTGATCCGCGAGCCCTGCGGCGGCGGAGGTGCCGGGGGTGGTCTTCACCAGCCCCTGGTTGACCTTCAGCAGCGCCTGGTTGAGCCGCGTCAGGTCCGCGGTCGCCGCCACCGCGCGCGCATCGAGCTCGGTCATCGCCGAATCGAGCGCCCGCGCCGTCATGCCGAACGAATCGGCGGTCGACGACGCCGCGCTGAGCATGCCGGCGCGCAGCGCGGTCGAGGTCGGCTCAGCCTGCAATGCGGTGCTGGAGGCGAAGAACGCGGTCATCTGGTTGGCCAGATTGCCGCCCGACAGCGCGCTTTCGACCCGCTCCAGCCACACCGTGCTGGCGGTCGTCTTCGACAGGTCCGCGCCGGCGTTGCGTACCGCGGTCTCGGTATAGGGGTTGCCGGCGCGGCCGATCCCGTCGACCATCGCGCCCATGCCGTTCAGCGTCGAGCTGTAGCCCGTGCTGGTCGCGATCTCGCGGATGTTGGCGTTGCGCTTCACATAGGACGCATTGCCGGAATTCGCGATGTTCTCCGACACCGTCGTCAGCGCGGTCTGATACGCGCGCGCGCCAGAGACGCCGATGGTGAGGAGATCGCTCATCCGGTCTGGCTGCCACCATCCGGGTTAAGATCGGGTTGAGAACGCGACAGAAACTCGGTCATCGCCTTGCCGATGCCCAGCGGCGTGTGGGTCGCCATCTGCTGCACGACCTTGTCGTCCGACATGTCGCGGAAGGTGTCGATCGCCTTGCTGTCGAACAGCGGGTCGGCCAGCTTCGCCTGACGCATCGACTTCAGCATCATGCCCGTGAAGACCGATTCGAACTGCTGCCCGGCCTTGGCCAGATTGTCCTTCGTCGCCGCGCGGCCCAACCCCGAATCGATGCCGGTGGCGCCGGTGGCGGTCTGCGACAGGCCCGGGATCTGGGTCATCACAGCACCACCAGTTCGGCCTTGAGCGCGCCGGCTTCCTTCAGCGCCTCCAGGATCGCGACCAGATCGGCCGGGGAGGCGCCGATCGCGTTCACCGCCTTCACCACATCGGCCAGCTTGGGCCCGGGATTGAGCAGGAACATCGGCTTCTTCTCTTCCTCGACCGACACCTTGGAGCGATTCTCGAGCGCGGTCTGCCCCTGGCTGAACGGCGCGGGCTGGCTGACGCGCTGGCTCTCGTCGATCCGCACGGTCAGCTTGCCGTGCGTGACCGCGGCGGTGCCGACGCGCACCGCGCTGCTGATGACGACGGTGCCGGTGCGCGCGTTGACGATCACCTTCGCGGGCGGCTCGGCGCTGGCGACGTCCAGGTTCTCGATCTCGCTCATCAGCATCGCGCGCACGTCGGCGCCGACCGGCGCGCGCACCGCCACCGACACCGCGTCGGTCGCCTGCGCGGTGCCGAAGCCCAGCTTGCGGTTGATCGCGGCGGCGACGTTCTGCGCGGTGGTGAAATCGGCGCGCGCCAGATTGTAGGTCAGGAACGGCGTATCGGCGAACCCGGTCGCGACCGCCCGCTCGACGGTCGCGCCCTCGGGGATACGGCCGGTCGAGGGGACGTTGACGACGATCTTCGAGCCGTCGGCACCCTCCGCGCCCAGCCCGCCGACCGCCAGATTGCCCTGCGCCATCGCATAGATCTGCCCGTCGGCGCCCATCAGCGGGGTCAGGACCAGCGCGCCGCCGCGCAGCGACTTGGCCTTGCCCATCGAGGCGACGGTGATATCGATCCGCTGTCCCGGCTTCGCGAAGGCGGGCAGCTCCGCGGTGATGAGCACCACCGCGGCATTCTTCAGCCCCGGATTGGCGCTGGCGGGCAGTTGCAGCCCGAAGCGGCTGGCGACGGCCTTCACCGACTGGACGGTATATTCCAGATTGTCGTCGCCGGTGCCCGGCAGGCCGACGACCACGCCGTAGCCGGTCAGCTGGTTGGAGCGGATGCCCTGGAACCCGCCCAGATCCTTGATCCGGTCGGCATGCGCCGGCGCGGCGGCGGCAAATAGCGCCAGCAGCGCGAGAAGCATGTTGCGCAGCATCAGAACGGGCTCACCACCTGGAAGAAGCGGGACAGCCAGCCCTGGCGGCTGGCGCGGGCGACGTCGCCCTTGCCGGTATAGGCGATCTGCGCGTCGGCCACGCGGGTCGACTCGACGCGGTTGTCGCGGTCGACATCGGCGGTGCGCACGATCCCCTTGATCTGGACGAATTCGTCGCCGCGGTTCAGCGTCACGCGCTTCTGCCCCTGGACCAGCATGGTGCCGTTGGGGAAGACCTGCGCCACGGTCACGGACACCTCGCCCGACAGCGAATTGGACTGGTCCGCCGCGCCCGTGCCGCCGAAGCCGCGGTTGCCGCTGGCGCCCACGTCGCTGGGGCTCAGCAGGCCGCCGAACGGCCCGGTGGTCGGCGGGGTCAGCCCGAAGCTGCCCTTCGAATCGAGCTTGGACGAGGCCGACTTGGACGCCGCGGTGCGTTCCACCAGCACGATGGTCAGCGGATCGCCGACCCGCCGTGCGCGCCACCCCTCGTGCAGCCCGGCATAGCCGTCGGCGGCATGGAAGATCGAACCGTCGGCGACGGGTGCCGCTACGGGGGCCGCGACGGGCGCGCGCACCACGGAGAAATCCTCCCGGGGGGCCTTGCGACCGAACAGCTTGGCATCGGCAGGACCGGGCGCGAAGGCGGCAGCGACCAGCGCGCAGGCGGTCACGCCCAGCGTGGCCTCGACCCAGTAAGCGGCGGAGAGAGAAGCGCGTAGCGTCATGGCGGCGAATCCTATGACAGATTCTGGTTAACGTATTTCAACATGTCGTCGGTCGCCGAGATCATCTTCGAATTGACCTCATAGGCGCGCTGGGTCTCGATCATGTCGACCAGCTCCTCCACCACGTTCACGTTGCTCGCCTCCAGATTGCCCTGACGCACGCGGCCGCGGCCGTCCTGCCCGGGCACGCCTAGGTTGGCGGCCCCGCTGGCACCGCTTTCCAGCAGGAAATTGTCGCCATTCGACGTCAGCCCCGCGGGATTGGGGAAGCTGGCGACCTGAAGCTGGCCCAGGTTCTGCGCCTCGGCCTGCCCCGGCAAGGTCGCGCTGACGGTGCCATCGAGGCCGATCGTGATCTGGGTCGCGTTCTGCGGCACGGTGATGCCGGGCATCACCTGATAGCCCTGGCTCGTGACCAGCTGCCCCTCGGGACTGCGCGAGAAATTGCCGGCGCGGGTATAGCCCAGCTGGCCGCCGGGCATCTGCACCTGGAAATAGCCGTCGCCGTCCAGCGCCACGTCGAGCGAGTTGCCGGTCTGGTTCATCGAGCCCTGCGTTTCGGTGCGCGACGTGCCCTGCACGCGCACGCCGGTGCCCAGGTTCAGCCCGGTGGCGTACTTGCTTTCCGAGGTCGACTGCGCGCCCGCGGCGGTCACGACCTGATAGGACAGCGTCTCGAACGTCGCGCGATCGCGCTTGAACGCGGTCGTGTTGACGTTGGCGAGGTTGTTCGAGATCACCCGCATCCGCGTATCCTGGGCGTCGAGCCCGGTACGCGCGATGTGCATGGCGGCGGTGGTCATGAGATCATCCTTCCTCAGCCCGGCAAGCGCATCACGGATGCGCTCGATTCGTCCATGGTGCGCGCTTCCTTCAGCAGGTTCGCCTGCACCTCGTAGCTGCGCTGGTTCTCGATCATGTCGACCAGCGCCTGGGTCATGTTGACGTTCGACGATTCCAGCGCGCCGGACGCGAGCTTCGCGTCCAGGTTGGCGGGCAGCGCGCCGCCGCCCCTCACGCGCATCAGGTTGTCGAGACCCTTCACCGTCTCGCTGCCCTTGGCGGAGACGAGCTTGATCTTGTCGATCGGCGCGGGCGGCGCGGTGTCGCCCTGTGCCTGGATGGAGATGGTGCCGTCGCCGCCGATCGACAGCTGGCTGTACGGCGGCAGCGTGATCGGCCCGCCGCCCTCGCCCATCACCAGGAAGCCGTCGCCGGTTTCCAGCGTGCCCGACGCATTGACCGTCAGGTCGCCGCGCCGGGTGTACGCCTCGCTGCCGTCGGCGGCCTGCACCGCGATCCAGCTGTCGACGTCGCTCAGCGCCACGTCCAGCGGGCGCCCGGTCTGCTGGATCGCGCCCTGCGTGCGGTCGATGTCCTTCACTTCCTCGCCGGTCGGCTGGCGCGCGGACAGCGCCGACGTGCCGTCGGACAGGATGATGCGGTCGAAGACGACGCGATCGGCGCGAAAGCCGGTGGTGGACGCGTTCGCCATGTTGTTCGCGATCGCGGCCTGCGCGGCCATGTGCGCGCGCAGCCCGGTCGCCGCGGTATAGACGAGCTTGTCCACCTGTCAGCTTCCCCGATGTGCCGTGATTACGAGCGGATGTTCAGGATCGCCTGCGACACCTGCGTCGCGGTATCGAGCGCCTTGGCGTTCGCCTGGAAATTGCGCTGCGCCGCGATCAGGTTCACCAGCTCCTCGGTGATGTCGACGTTCGACCCCTCGATCGTGCCCGACATCAGCGCGCCGAACCCGTCCGAGCTGGCCGCGCCGAGCGACGCGGTGCCCGACACGCCGGTCGCCTGCCAATAGCTGTTGCCGACCTGGCGCAGACCCGTGGGGGTCGAGAACTTCGCCAGCGCCACCTTGCCCAGCGGCACGATGTCGCCGTTGGAGAAGCTCGCCTGGATCAGACCACCGTCGGTGACGGTGACACCCGCCAGCTGGCCGACCGCGATGCCGTTCTGGCTCTTGGCATTCACCGAAAAGGCCGACGACAGCTGCGTCGAGCCGGTGAGCGACAGCTTGACCGTCTGCGCCGCCGCGCCCGAGGTCGGGATGAAGCTCTGGAACTGTACCTCCGCCGGGCTCGGCGTCTTCAGCGCGCCGGTGTTGTCATAGGTCAGCGTGACCGGACCCGCGGTGGTCTGGCCGGGGCCCTTCATCTGCTGGTCGCCGATGAACGTGAACATCTGCCACGTGCCGGTCAGGCCGTTCGCCGTGTCGACGCCGCCGGTCCGCACATAGTAGTTGGTCATCGTCATCGCATTGCCGTTGGCATCGTAGATGCGCGTCGCGACCGAGTTGTTGTACGTGGTCGTATCCGTCCGGTTGAACTTCGCCGGATCCTTGATCGTCGAGGTCGACGACACCTGGACCGAGGTGGTGACGCCGTCGGTCGCCTTCGGCGTGCCCGAGGTCTGCTGGATCTGCAGGTTGGTGAGGCCCTTCTCGCCGGTGGCGGTCACGTTGCCGTCGTTGTCGACCGGATAGACCATCAGGAAGCTGCCCTGCGCGTCGACCACGTTACGATCCGAGTCGACCGAGAAGGCGCCGTTGCGGCTGTAGTTCACCTGGTCCGACAGGCCGGTCGACTTCATGATGAAGAAGCCCTCGCCCACCAGCGCGAGGTCGAGCGCGTTGCTGGTGGTCGACAGGTTGCCTTCCTTGAACTGCTGCGTCGTACCCTTCACGACCACGCCCGAGCCGACCATCTTGCGCGGGTCGGTCGACACGCTGGACGCGATGACGTCGGAGAAGTCGGTGCGGCTCTTCTTGAAGCCGGTGGTGGAGACGTTCGCCAGGTTGTGGCTGATCGTCGCCATGTCGGTCTGCATGGCCTGGAGACCGGAAAGCGAAGTGTAGAAGGACATGGGGGTACTCCTGGGTGATGGGGGCGAAGGGGGGGATCAGGCGACCTTGCGGATCGCGGAAGGCTTCACGGTACCGAGGCCGGTAACGTTCAGGACGGGGTCGCCGCCGGCGGGCAGCGAGACGGTTTCGACCGGCGCCCAGACCAGCGAACTGGCCTTCACCGCGGCACCCGCGGGGGTGGTGGCGGTGGCGGCGTTCTTGTCGAGCGCGGTGACGCGGATGGTATAGGGACCGTTGGACACCTTATTGCCCTGCGCGTCCTTGCCGTCCCACTGATAGTCGACGGTGCCCGACGCCTGCGCGCCGAGCGACACCGTCTTCACGTTGGTGCCGTCGTTGTCGTAGATCTCGACGTCGACGCTGGTCGCATCGCCCGCCAGCTCGACCGCGCCCGCGACGCCGCCCGACACGCGCTCCTGCGCGGTGGTGCCATCGGTCAGCACGGTCTTGCCGACGTAGCTCATCGCGTCCGACGTGCTGGTGGCGCCCAGCCGCGTCATGATCGTGCTGAGCGACGAGTTCATCTGCGCGATGCCCGACACCTGCGACAGCGTCGCCATCTGCGACACCATCTGGGTGTTGTCGACCGGGTTGAACGGGTCCTGATACTGCATCTGCGCGGTCATCAGCCGCAGGAAATCGTTCTGCCCCAGCGTCGTCTTGGTGCCGGTGGTGTTCAGCTGCGTCGTCGCGCCGCCGGACGTGACCGTGCGGCTGATGCCGCGGTCCTTGATCTGCTGGTCCAGCGACGTCGTGCTGGTGTTGGCGATGCTGCTCGTGGCCATGTTCAGCGACCCATCTTGATCGTGTCGAGGATCAGCGTCTTGGCCGTCTGCATGACCTCGACGTTGTTCTGGTAGGTGCGGGCGGTCTCCATCATGTCGACCAGCTCGCGCGATTCATCGACCGCGGCCTCGAAGACGTTGCCGTCCTTGTCCGCCATCGGATTGGCGGGGTCGTAGCGCTTGGTCGGCGCCTCACCCGCGGTGACGATCTGCTGCACGTCGACCGTCGACAGCCCGGTCGCCTGGTCGAAGCTGGTGCGGAACACCGGCTTCATCGTCTTGTAGGCGGCGTCGGCCGACCCCGCGACCCCGCCGGCATTCGCCAGGTTCGACGCGGTGGTGTTCATCCGGGTCAGCTGCGCCGACATGGCGCGGCCGGCGACCTGGAAGATGGTCATCGGAGAGGCGGTGGACATGCGCTTACTCCCCCTTCAGCGCGCGGGTGATCTGGTTGATGCGCCCGTTCAGGAACGACAGCGTCGTCTGATACTGGACCGCATTTTCCGCGAACGCGGTCTGCTCGGTCGCCAGCTCCACCGTATTGCCGTCCATCGACGGGTTGGTGGGGATGCGGTACCGGGTCGCCGCGCCGATGGCATCCGCGCCGTTCGCCTCGACCGCGCCGAGCGCGGCCTTGAAATCGATGTCGCGCGCCTTGAAGTTCGGCGTGGAGGCATTGGCGATGTTCGACGCCAGCACGCCCATGCGCTGACCGCGCACTTCCAGCGCGGCGCCGTGAACTCCGAACAATGTGTCCGCCATCGGGGCGATCCTCCTTTGCACGACAGGTGCACGGGACCATCAGCAAGGGGCGTGCCAATTGCGCTGGGAGATGCGGTGAAATCGCATCGCCGGGGCGGAGCGGCAAAGGCTTGCCGGTTGCCGGCAAAGCGGTTGCCGGTGCCGCCGGCGGCGACGCGAGCTGACAGCGCGCGCCCGCATTTGGCCCGCCCCTTGCAAATAACGGGGCATGACCTTCGGCACCTTCATCGACCCGGCCGCGCTGGCGATCGTCTTCGGCGGCGCGACGCTGGCCACCATCCTGCGCACGCCCGCGCGCGATCTGCTGCGCGCGTTCCTCGCGCTGGCGGTGCTGCCGCGACGACGCTTCCGCGCGGAGGCGCTGCTGGAGCAGATCGCGACGCTGTCGCGGATTGCGCGGCGCCACGGCGTCGTCGCGCTCGACCGCACCGTCATTGCGGACAAGGACGTGGCGCAGGCGATCGCGCAGGTCGTCGACGCCGCTCCCCCCGCCGACATCTCGCGCGCGCTGGACGAAGCGCGCCGCGCCCGGATCGAGCGGCATCGCACCGTGGCCGACGCCTGGACCAGCCTGGCCGAGGCGTTGCCCGCGATGGGAATGGTCGGCACGCTCGTCGGGCTGGTCGCGATGTTCACGCGCATGGCCGATCCGCGCGCGATCGGCGGCGCGATGGCGATCGCGCTGCTCGCCACGCTCTACGGCGCGCTCGCCGCGCATCTGCTCGCGATGCCGATCGCCTCGCGGCTGCGCCAGGCGGCGCGGGCGGAGGCGATCGAGCGGCTGCGGCTGGTGGCGCCGCTGGTGGCGCTGGCCGAGCGCGAGGCGCCGCGTACCACCGCGCGGCCGACCGCCTTCGACACCTATGAGGACGGCGACGATCTGGCGCCCGAGGCGGAGGCCGCATGACCGCCGAGGACGATTTCCCCGAGGAGCATGGCGGCCGCTCGCTGTGGCTCATCACGCTCGCCGATCTGTCGCTGCTGCTGGTCGGCTTCTTCGTCCTGCTCCAGACGCAGAAGGACATGGACCCGCGCGTGCTGGCGCAGGGGCTGGCCGCGGGCTTCGGCATCGAGGCACCCGCGATCGCGGTCGCCAGCCACGGCGTGACCGGCTTCGACGTGGCCAGCGCCGCGCTGCCGGGCACGCCCGACCCGCTGATCGCCTGGGCGAAGGCGGAGCTGCGCGACCCGCGCGTGCGCCTGACCGTCACCGGCGCGACCGACGGCAGCGCCGCCGACGTCGACCCGGCCAGCGGCAGCGCCACCGCGCTCGCCGCGGAGCGCGCACGCGCGATCGTCGCCGCGCTGACCACCAACGGCGTACCGGACAATCGCCTCGACCTCGCCACCGCGCGCGCCACCACCGGACGCCATGTCATCGTCACCCTCGCCTTCGCCGGCGAGACCGCGGCCACCACGGCCCGCGCACAGGGACCATCGCAATGATCGCCTCGCTCCTTCTCGCCGCCGCCGCCGCGGGCAGCTTCCAGGATACCGCCGCGCTCGACCGCGCGGTCGCGTCCTTCACCACGCAGCCGATCGGCGTCGTGGGCGGCGCGCGGGCGCCGGTCGACCCGCGGCTGCGGCTGGCGTCCTGCCCGATGGTGGCGATGTCGTGGCGCAGCGAGGCGCACGACGCGGTCGTGATCGCCTGCGCCGGGCCGTCGTGGCGCATCTTCGTCCCCGTCATCGCCCCGCCCCGCGCCGCCGCGCCCGCGGCCGCGACGCCCACGCCGATGGTGCCGGTCGCCGCCGCGCCCGTGATCCGCCGCGGCGACCCGGTGACGATCGAGGCCGGCGCGGACGGCTTCTCGATCACGCGCGAGGGTATCGCGATGGGTGACGCCGCCCCCGGCGCCCGCCTGACGGTGAAGGTCGACGACGCCCCCCGCCCGGTGCAGGCGGTGGCCGTCGCGCAGGGCCGCGCGACCCTGCCCGGCTGGCCCGAATAAAAATGCTAAAGTCTCCCCGCAACCTGCCGTTTTTGCCGATGTCAGCGGAGCCCCACAGGTGCGGACATGGTAGATTCGGTAAGTACGTCAACGATCAAGGCAGGCGATCTTCGCGCTGGCAGCGTCCCGCGCGCCGCGGCGACCACGCCCGTGGCCGCAGCGTCGACCCCGCCGGCACCCGTCCGGACGCCGGCACCCGCCGCGCCCGAAACGCTGTCGCGCTCGATGGCGTCCTCGGCGCCGGTCGACGTGGAGCGCGTGCAGATGATCAAGAGCGCGATCGCCAACGGCACCTTCCCGCTCTCCCCCGCGACGATCGCGGATCAGCTGATCGCGCTCAAGTACGACTGGATGTCGAATGAATAGGCGTGACGCGCTGGTCCGCGTGATCGACCTGCTTCATGCCGAGATCGCCGCGCTCAAGAGCAACGACATCAACGCGCTGGAGCGCGCCACCGCGAACAAGCTGAAGGCGATCGACACGCTGCGCGCGCTGGGCGACGGCCCCGCCACGCCGGAACTGCGCGAGCTGGCGGAAGAAGCCGACCGCCTCAACGACACCTGCCGCATCTACGTGAACCTGATGGCGGCAAATGTTCGCCGCCGCCTGCAGCTTCTTTCCGGTCAGGGCGGCAACGCCTACCGCCGCGGCAGCGCCGCCTACGCGTAATTCGATGCACTGACGCGCATGAGCGGCACCGGCCCGCTCCCCCGCCCCACCTCCCACGTCAGTATCATGGCATGGGAGGTGGGGTGGGGGAGCGGGCCGGTGCCGCTTTCGGCCGTGAGGCCCACGAAGAAATGGCACGCCTCTTGCTGATCGTGACGGTATGACCGTTTCCGCGATCACGCCTGCCACCCAGCGCATCACGTCCGCGATCCAGCGTGCCGCGGCGCGCACCGGCGTCGACTTCGACTATCTGATGGGCCAGGCCAAATTGGAGAGCGGGCTGAACGCCAATGCGCGTGCCGGCACCTCCTCCGCCTCGGGCCTGTACCAGTTCGTCGAGCAGAGCTGGCTGGCGGTGGTGAAGAAGCATGGCAGCGAGCACGGGCTCGGCTGGGCCGCGGACAGCATCCAGCGGACGCCGTCGGGGCGCTACACCGTCACCGGCGGCAACCGCGCGCAGGTGCTCGGCCTGCGCAACGATCCCGACGCCGCCTCGCTGATGGCGGCGGAGCATGCCAGCGACAACAAGGGCGCGATCGAGGCGTCGACCGGGCGCGAGGCGACCGGCACCGATCTGTATATGGCGCACTTCCTGGGCCTGGCCGGTGCACGCACCTTCCTGACCGCGATGAAGAACGATCCGGATCGCAGCGCGGCCGCGATCTTCCCCGCCGCCGCGCGCGCCAACCGCAACGTCTTCTTCGAGCGCGACGGCTCCGCCCGCTCGCTCGCGGAGGTCTACAACCGCTTCGCGGGCAAGCTGGGCACGGCGAACGAAACCGCCGCCGCCAATACATCGTCCGCGATGCAATTCGCCGCACAGGCGCTGGCGATGGGCGACGACGCCACCGTCGTCACCGGCTCCGGCGAGAGCGCGAAGGACGCGCTCGGCTGGGCGCAATCGACGCTCGGCCAGCTGCGCGGCAACCAGGCGAACCTGCTGCGCCCGTCGCCCAACAATGCGAAGCTCGCCTATATGATGCTCGCGAGCATGGGGGGCTGAGGCGATGAGGCTGTTCTCCTCCGCGCGCCAGGCAGCACTTCCCGCCGCGATCCTGCTGCTGGTCGTGCTGATGGTGGTGCCGATCCCGCCGGCGCTGCTCGACATCTTCTTCATCATGAACATCACCATCAGCCTCGCGGTGCTGATGGTGGCGCTGAACGCGGAGAAGCCGCTCGACTTCTCCTCCTTCCCCACCGTGCTGCTGTTCGCGACGCTGTTCCGGCTCGGCCTGAACGTCGCCTCCACCCGCGTCGTGCTGGTCCACGGCCACACCGGCTCCGCCGCGGCGGGGCATGTGATCGAGGCGTTCGGATCGTTCGTGATCGGCGGCGACTATGTCGTCGGCCTGTTCGTCTTCGCGATCATCGTCATCATCAACCTGATCGTGGTCACCAAGGGCGCGGGACGCGTGTCCGAGGTGTCGGCGCGCTTCACCCTCGACGCGCTGCCCGGCAAGCAGATGGCGATCGATGCCGATCTTAACGCCGGCCTCATCACCCCCGACGAGGCCAAGCAGCGTCGCGTCGACGTCGCGACCGAGGCCGAATTCTACGGCTCGATGGACGGTTCGTCAAAGTTCGTGAAGGGCGATGCGGTCGCCGGCCTGCTGATCCTGGCCGCCAACATCGTCGGCGGCCTGATCCTGGGCCCGGTCAGCCACGGCCTGGCGATCGGCAAGGCGGCGCAGACCTATACGATGCTCGCGATCGGCGACGCGCTCGTCGCGCAGGTGCCGGCGCTGCTGCTCTCCATCGCCGCCGCCGCGATCGTCACCCGCGTGAAGTCCGAGAAGGACCTCGCCGGCCAGATCGGCAGCCAGTTCGGCTCGGCGCGCACCTGGACCCCGGTCGCCGCGATCCTGACGCTGATCGGATTGCTGCCGGGCATGCCGCATGTCATCATCCTGCCGATGGCGGCGGGCGCGGGCTATGCCGCCTGGCGGATGCACAAGGCCGCGAAGCGCCCGGTGATCGTCGAGGCGCCCGTCGAGGTCGAGACCCCCGATCCGTCGAAGATCGCGTGGGACGAGGTGACCGAGCAGATGATGGTCAACCTGGACGTCGGCTATGGCCTGGTCCCGCTGGTCGACGAACGCCGCGGCGCGCCGCTGATGGGGCGCATCACCGGCGTACGCCGACAGCTGTCGAAGGAGCTCGGCTTCGTGGTGCCGCAGGTGCGCGTGCGCGACGACATCAACCTGGCCCCCTATACCTATCGCCTGATGCTGGGCGGGGTGTGCGTGGGAGAGGATCAGGTCTCGCCCGACGAGATGCTGGCGCTCGACACCGGGCAGGGCTTCGGCGAGCTGATCGGCAAGAAGGCGAAGGATCCGACCTTCGGCCTCGACGCGACCTGGATCTCCACCGGCGATGCCGATGCCGCGACCGGCCAGGGCTATCTGGTGGTGGATTCGGGCACCGTCATCGCGACGCACCTGAACCATGCGCTGGGCGCCAACGCCGCCGACCTGCTGGGCGCCGACGAGGTGCAGGCGCTGCTCGACGGGCTGAAGGAGCGCTCGCCGCAGCTGGTCGCCGCGCTGGCCCCGCTGCCGCTGACCGCGCTGACCGCGGTGCTCAAGGGGCTGCTGAACGAAGGCATCCCGCTCAAGGAATTCCGCCGCATCGCCGCTGCCATCTCGGTCGCGTCGACGCGTACCCACGACCCGTTCGAGCTGATCGAGCTGATCCGCCCCGAACTGGGTCCGCTCATCATCTCCCGCCTCGCCGGCGTGCGCGAGCCGCTGCGCGTCATGACGCTGGAGGGTGGGCTGGAGCAGCTGCTGGGGCAGGCCATGCGCAACGACCCCGGCCGCCACGTCATCGAACCCGAACTGGGCCGCCGCATCGTCGACGCGCTCCAAGATGCGGCCCAGCCGCTCATCGCGGAAGCGAAGCCGTTCGCGCTGGTCGTCCAGCCCGCGATCCGCGTCGCGATCCGCAAACTCGTCCGCACCGTTCTTCCGGATACCCCTGTCATGAGCTTCTTCGAAGTCCCAGAGGACAAGCCCGTCGAGGTCGTCGCCATCATCGGCGGCCACCAGCAGCAGGCGCTGGCGGCATGAGCGCGGAACCGATGCGCGGCACCTTCGCCGCGGCCACCCCGCTCACCTATTCCCCGCGCCCGCGCGCACGCGACGAGAATGCGCTGGTGCGCGAGCACCTGCCGCTCGTCCGGCGGCTGGCGTGGCACGTCCACGGCTCGGTCTCCACCGCGATCGAGGTGGAGGACCTGGTCCAGGTCGGCCTGGTCGCGCTGGTCGAGGCGGTGGCCTCGTTCGAGGATCGCGGCGCGGTGACGCTGAAGCAATATCTGGTCACCCGCCTGCGCGGCGCGATGATCGACGAGCTGCGCCGGCACGCCGCGATGACGCGCGGGGCGATCCGGCGGCGGCGCGAATATTCGCGCGCGGTCAACCAGCTGTCGGGCGCGCTGCACCGCGCGCCGACCGATCGCGAGCTGGCGGAGCATATGGGGCTGACGCCCGAGAAGCTGCGTACCGACTATGCCGCCGCGGACGCGGTGAAGTACGAATCGATCGACGAAGTTTATGCCGACGACCAGCCCTGGTTCGCCAGCGACACGCCCGATGCGTTCGAGCAATTGTCGGAAGCGCAGACGCGCGACCGCCTGATCGCCGCGATCGCCAGCCTGCCCGAGCGCGAGCAGATGGTGATCCAGCTGTATCACGTCGAGGAACTGAACCTGGAGGAGATCGGCGAGGTGCTGGGCGTCGGCGCCGCGCGCGTATGCCAGATCAAGTCCGCCGCGCACGCCCGGCTGAAGAAGGCGATGCAGCGCAGCTGACGCTCGCGCGTTCTCCCGTGCCAATGCCGGGAGACACATCATGACCGACCGCCGTACCGACGACGACGAAACGCCGCTGGAGCACACCGACGCCAGCGGCGAACCCTTGCGCCATCCGGACGAGCTGCCGGCGACCCCCGACGGGCTCGCCATCGGTGAGGTGGAAGATGGCGCCGAGGCGACCGCCGACGATCCCGATACCGTCGACGACCTGACCGTCCAGGGCGGGGAGTGATGGGAAGCGTCCTTGCGTCCCCGTCACCCCGGCCGTGATCCGGGGTCCCGCTTCATTCGTAACAGCGATATAACAGCGGGACCCGGCTCAAGACCGGACCTTCGCGAAGGGCAACACCGTGCTCCTGCGCAGGCAGGAGCCCAGGGTTGCAGGTCCCACGAGGCGTTGTTCTGCCTGGCCTTGGGCTCCTGCCTGCGCAGGAGGACGGCGGGCACTTTCGCAACGGTCCCGCTCAAGGCCGGAATCACAGCGCACGGTGTTCGGGATGCGCACCACACACGAAAAACCCCGGCGATCCTTGATGGACCGCCGGGGTTTGTCATGCCCCCAAGTCGTGTCGCGCTTAGCCGAGCAGCTTGAGCACGCCCTGCTGCGACTGGTTGGCCTGCGCCAGCATCGCGGTCGACGCCTGGTTCAGGATCTGCGCCTTGGCGAGCGCGGTCGTCTCGGTCGAGAAGTCCGCATCCTCGATCCGGCTGCGCGCATCGCTCAGGTTGGTCATGTTGGTGGTCATGTTGTTGACCGCCGATTCCAGCCGGTTCTGCACCGCGCCCAGGTTCGCGCGCGCGGTCGAGACGTTGCCGATCGCGGTATCGAACGCATTGATGGCAACGGTGAAGTCGCTGGCCGTGGTCACGTCGACCGCCGAGCGGACGGGCAGCGCGGGCGGGCCGGCGGACGCGGGGCTGACCGCGGAGGTCAGCGTCGGGGCGACCAGCGACAGCGAGATCGCATCGGCGCCCTCGGCACCGGCCTGGATCGACTTCGTCGCGGCCGACGACGGGAACAGCGCCACGCCGTTGAACTGCGTGTTGCTCATCACGCCGTCGATCTGCTTGGCGAGCTGATCCATTTCGCTCTTGATGTTGGTCAGGTCGGACGAGCCATAGGTGCCGTTGCCCGCCTGGACGGTCAGCTCGCGCATGCGCTGGAGCATGTTGTTGACCTCGTCCAGCGCGCCTTCCGCGGTCTGCGCCATCGAGATGCCGTCGTTGGCGTTGCGCACGCCCTGCGCCATGCCGCGGATCTGCGACGTCATCGACGCCGAGATCGCGAGGCCTGCGGCGTCGTCCTTCGCCGAATTGATGCGCTTGCCGGTCGACAGCCGCTCCATCGCGGTCGACAGCATCTTGCCGGCGGAGGCCGACGCGTTGGTGGCGCGCAGCGCCGCGGTGTTGGAAGCGATTACGGTCATGGGTGAACTCCCAAAGAGTGCTGCGCGTCTGCCGCCCGTGCGGTCCGTCGCTGCCTGGAGAAACGACCGCCCGCGGCGATCTTTAAGCACTATTTCAAAGCGCCGACGCAAAAACGGCGGCGCCCGCGGGCGCCGCCGGTGCGGGCATTACTGGAGCAGCTTGAGCACGCCCTGCTGCGACTGGTTGGCCTGCGCCAGCATCGCGGTCGACGCCTGGCTCAGGATCTGCGCCTTGGCGAGCGAGGTCGTCTCGGTCGAGAAGTCGGCATCCTGGATCCGGCTGCGCGCGTCGGTCAGGTTGGTCATGTTGGTGGTCAGGTTGTTGACCGCCGATTCCAGACGGTTCTGCACCGCGCCCAGGTTCGCGCGCGCGGTCGAGACGTTGCTGATCGCCGTGTCGAACGCGTTGATGTTGTTGGTCCAGTTCGGCGACCCGGCGGTCACGTCGACCGTCGAGAAGGCCGCGACCGCGGGCACCGCGGGCGGGCCGGCGGAATACGGGACCGCCGCGGTGACGGCGGTCGTGATCGCGGGCACCTGGAGCGACATGCTGATCGCGTCCGCGCCCTCGGCACCGGCCTGGATCGTCTTCGTCGCGGCCGACGTCGGGAACAGCGCCACGCCGTTGAACTGCGTGTTGGTCATCACGCCGTCGACCTGCTTCGCGAGCTGATCCATTTCGCTCTTGATGTTGGTCAGATCCGTCGAGCCATAGGTGCCGTTGGCGGCCTGGACGGTCAGTTCGCGCATGCGCTGGAGCATGTTGGCGACCTCGTCCAGCGCGCCTTCGGCGGTCTGCGCCATCGAGATGCCGTCGTTGGCGTTGCGGATACCCTGCGACATGCCGCGGATCTGCGACGTCATCGACGCCGAAATCGCGAGGCCGGCGGCATCGTCCTTCGCCGAATTGATGCGCTTGCCGGTCGACAGCCGCTCCATCGCGCTCGACAGCATCTTGCCGGCGGTCGTGGACGCGTTCGTGGCGCGCAGCGCCGAAGTATTGGAAGCGATAACGGTCATGATGACCTCCATTGGGTTGCTGCGTCGCCGCCGCCCCCCTTGGCGTCGGTCTGTCGCTGCCCTGCAAAACGACCGCTTTCGGACGAACTTAAGCGGTTAATGCCGCACGAGCCGTCCCGGATACCCGATTTGGCGCGGGCCGTGGGATCACCGGATACGAAAAGACCCCGCCGATCGCGTGGATCGGCGGGGCCCATTGTCCGGCGCGGCCCCGTCGATAGCGGGGGGCCCGGTGCCACGCGGCGGACGAAACCGTCCGGGATGCGGGGTTACTGGAGCAGCTTGAGCACGCCCTGCTGCGACTGGTTGGCCTGCGCCAGCATCGCGGTCGACGCCTGGTTCAGGATCTGCGCCTTGGCGAGCGCGGTCGTCTCGGTCGAGAAGTCCGCATCCTCGATCCGGCTGCGCGCGTCGCTCAGGTTGGTCATGTTGGTGGTCATGTTGTTGACCGCCGATTCCAGCCGGTTCTGCACCGCGCCCAGGTTCGCGCGCGCGGTCGAGACGTTGCCGATCGCGGTATCGAACGCGTTGATGCGGTCGGCCCAGGTGTCCGACGGCGGGCCGGCGCTCGCCGCGACCGTCACGTCGATGACCGATGCACCCGCAGCGCTCACCACGCCGGTCAGCGTCGGCGCGACCAGCGACATGCTGATCGCATCGGCGCCCTCGGCACCGGCCTGGATCGTCTTCGTCGCGGCCGACGACGGGAACAGCGCCACGCCGTTGAACTGCGTATTGTCCATCACGCCGTCGATCTGGCCCGCCAGCGCGGTCATCTCGCTCTTGATGTTGGTCAGGTCCGACGCGCCGTACGTGCCGTTGGCGGCCTGGACGGTCAGCTCGCGCATGCGCTGGAGCATGTTGTTGACCTCGTCCAGCGCGCCTTCCGCGGTCTGCGCCATCGAGATGCCGTCGTTGGCGTTGCGCACGCCCTGCGCCATGCCGCGGATCTGCGACGTCATCGACGCCGAGATCGCGAGGCCCGCGGCGTCGTCCTTCGCGGAGTTGATGCGCTTGCCGGTCGACAGCCGCTCCATCGCGGTCGACAGCATCTTGCCGGCGGAAGCCGACGCATTGGTGGCGCGAAGCGCCGAGGTATTCGAAGCGATCACCGTCATGTCGTGGTCTCCATCGTCACGGCCCAGACCCGCCGTCCCTCTTCGCCGAAGCGGATGGCCGTGCGGTTGCCCCCATGAACGGCCGATTCGTGCCGGGCTTAAGCGACAAATTGTGCCGGGCGGGCGGCGGTCCCGCATCGCCGCGCATGCAGAGGGACGCTCGCGCGCGCGCGAGCCCGCAGGACACGCGGCCACGCGCGCCCGGAAAAAATCTGCCGGTCGGGCGGCAATGATACCGCGCGTTAACCATTTCGGGCGCATTCCGGCCCTCGACACTGAAGGGACGTACCGGACATGCGATCGATCACCCCAACGGCCACCGTGGAGCAGGCGCACCTGACGCTCGTTTCCTCGCTGCGCGCGCAGGGCTTTTCGGTTCAGCCAGCAGGCGCCCGCGCACAGCCGGGAACGACCTTCCTGGTGGCGCAAGGCGAGTCGATGACCGTGCCCGCCCGCACCGTGATCCTGGGTTCCGCCGGACGCGAGGTCATCCCCTTCCGCGACGGGCAGCCGGCGCGAATCGCCTACGGCCACGCCGATGCCGCGGTCGGCAACGCCTTCGCCCGCGCACTGGTCGGCGGGCCGGCGCTGCCCACCGCCGCCGATCCCGAATCGCTGGCGCTGCTGGCGCTCGCCGAGCGGGTCGCGCAGGCCGACATCACCGTCCTGGTCAACGGTCCCACCGGCACCGGCAAGGAAGTGCTGGCGCGCACCATCCACCTGAACTCCTCGCGCCGCGATGGTCCGTTCGTGGCGATCAACTGCGCCGCGCTGCCCGAGACGATGCTGGAGGCGATGCTGTTCGGCCACCAGAAGGGCGCGTTCACCGGCGCCTCGTCGGGCGGCGAAGGCTTCTTCCGCGCCGCCGATGGCGGCACGCTGCTGCTGGACGAGATCGCGGAGATGCCGCTCAACCTCCAGGCCAAGCTGCTGCGCGTCCTGCAGGAGCGCGAGGTGGTGCCGATCGGCGCGACCATGCCGCAGCCGGTCGACGTCCGCGTCATCGCCTGCGCCAACCGCGACCTTCAGGCCGAAGTCGCCGCGGGCCGGTTCCGCGCCGACCTCTACTACCGCCTGTCGGTGTTCCCGCTGACCACCAAGGCGCTGGCCGACCGGCCGCAGGACATCCCGGCGCTCGCCGCGACGATGATCCTGCGCCACGCCGGCAACCGCCCCACCGTGCCGTGGCCGTCCGATGCCGCGATCGCGACGCTGGTCGCGCACGACTGGCCCGGCAACGTCCGCGAGCTGGAGAACGTGATCCAGCGCGCGCTGCTGTTCGCGGGCGGCGACACGATCGAGGCCGGCCACATCGTCTTCGATCGTCCCGTCGCACCCCGGATCGCTGCAGGTCCGGCGCCGTCGGTCGGCGCGGCGGCGAACGAGGATGCGACGCTGGGCCAGGTCGTCCAGCTGTCCGAATTCGCCGCGATCCGCGAAACGCTGGCCGCCTGCGGCGGCAGCCGGGTCGAGACCGCGCGCCGGCTGGGCATTTCGGAGCGCACGCTGCGCTACCGGCTCGCCCGCGCCCGCGAACAGGGTGACGACCTCGTCGCCGCCTCCACCGGCCGGGCGATCTCGGCATGAGCGGGGTCGGAGGGGTCGGCGGCGTCGACCGGGTGATGGCGCTGCGCGCGCAGATCCTGGAGCGCAACGCCGCACTGAGCCGCGCCAGCGCCACGTCCGGCGCCACCGCGCCCGCGCCGGTGTCGGGCGGTGCGAACGCCACCAGCTTCGCCGACACGATGCAGTCGGCGATCGCCAAGGTGAACGACGGCCAGCAGAAGGCGTCCGCGCTGTCGGAAGCCTATGAACGCGGCGAGAACGTCGACATCGCCAAGGTGATGCTCGCCCGCCAGGAGGCCTCCGTCGGCTTCGAGGCGACGCTGCAGGTCCGCAACAAGATCCTGTCCGCCTACAAGGACATCATGAGCATGCCGGTGTAATCCATGAGCAACGCTCTTACCCCCAGTCCGCAGACCCCCGCCCTCGCCGGTCAGCAGCCGATCCCCGTCACGCTGGTGCCGGAGCGGTTCGCCAATCCGCTGCGCCAGATCCAGGGCGTGATGGCACAGCCCGCGGTGCGCCGCGCCGGCCCGATGGCGCTGATGGTCAGCCTGATCGGCGGCGCCGCGCTCGCGTGGTCGGCGCTCGCCACCCCGCCGCAGAAGACGCTGTTCTCCGGCCTGCCCGATACGGACAAGGCCGCCGTCACCAGCGCGCTGACCGCCGCCAGCATCCCCAGCCATATCGACGATTCGACCGGCTCGCTGACCGTCGCCGAGGAGGATTATTCCAAGGCACGGTTGCTGCTGGCCGGACAGGGCCTGCCGAAGGCGGCGCCCGGCGGCTACGCCATCCTCGATCAGCTGCCGATGGGCGTCAGCCGCGCGGTGGAGGGCGAGCGCCTGCGCCAGGCGCGCGAGACCGAGCTCGCCCGCTCGATCCAGGAGATCGACGCGGTGACGGAGGCGCGCGTCCACCTCGCCATGCCCGAGGCCAGCGTCTTCGTGCGCGACAATGCCGCGCCGTCCGCGTCGGTCGTGCTGAAGCTGCAGGGCGGCCGCTCGCTCAGCGATGCGCAGGTGCAGTCGATCGTCAACCTCGTCGCCTCGTCGGTGCCGGGGATGAAGCCCGATGCGGTCACCATCGTCGATCAGATGGGCGGCCTGCTGACCAAAAGCGGGGACGGCGCGGATGGCGCCAACGACAGGCGCATCGAATTCCAGCGCCGCGTCGAGGAGAAGTACCGCCAGCAGCTGACCCAGCTGCTCACCCCGCTGCTCGGCGCCGGCAATTTCACCGCCGAGGTGCAGGCCGACGTCAATCTGGACGAGACCAGCGCGACGCGCGAAAGCTATGACAAGGACGGTCGTCTGCGCGCCGAAACCGGCAACTGGACCGGCAACATGGCGACCGCCACGCCGCCGGCCGGCATCCCCGGCGCACTGAGCAACACGCCGCCGCCCGCCTCGCAACTGTCGACGCCGCAGCCCGCCACCGGCGCGCCCGGCACGCCGCAGGGCCAGCCGACCGCCGGCGGCCCCGCGCCCGATCCGGCCAAGCAGTCGGACGCGTTCCAGCGCGCCTATGACCTCAACAAGGAAGTCTCCGTCACGCGCGCCGCGCCGGGATCGATCAAGCGGCTGTCGGTCGCGGTGCTGCTGCGCGATCCCGACAAGGGCCGCCGCACCGCGATGGAGATCGGCCAGATCAGCGACCTGGTGAAGGGGACGGTCGGGTTCGACCAGTCGCGCAACGACGTGGTCACCGTCATCAGCCGCAAGTTCGCCGACACCACCGCCGATCCCGACGCCGCGCCGAAATGGTACGACAATGCGCTGGTCCCGATGATCGCGCGCAACGCGACCGCGGTGCTGATCGCGCTGCTCGTGCTGCTGCTGGGCGTGCGCCCGATCGCCAAGGCGCTGATGAAGAAGCGCGAGGATGCCACCCCGGCGTCCGCGGCGGCGACGGGCGTCGCGGCAGGCGCACCGGCGGCCGGCGGCGAGGGCGCATCGGCGCTCGCCGCGCCGCCGCAGGCAGAGGGCGACGCCGCCCGGCCCGCGAAGCTGGAGGACGACGAGGGCATCACCATCGCCGGGCCGGTCGCGCTCGACGACCTGGACGCCACGCGCGGTTACGAGGAGCGGATCCTGGCGGTGCGCGACTTCACGCGCGACAATCCCGCCCGCGCGGCGCTCGCCGTGCGTGACATGATCGCGGTGGACGTCAAGCCGTGACGATCGCCGGCACCCCCCCGCGCACCTTCACCGGCACCGAGCGTGCCGCGGTGCTGATGATGCTCGTCGGCGACGACGAGGCCGCCGCGATCCTCCAGAAGCTGGACCCCGAAGAGGTCCGCAATCTGGGGTCGGCGATGTTCTCCGTCGCCGATGTCAGCGAGGAAGAGGTGGAGGCGGTGCTCGACGATTTCGTCGGGCGCGCGCGCGATCGCACCGGCATCACCTTCGATCCGGGCCGCAAGGTCGAATCGGTCATGACCCGTGCACTCGGCCGCGAGAAGGCGGAGAGCGTACTGGCGCGCATCACCCCGACCGAGGCGGTGTGCGAGATCGACATGCTCGACTGGCTGGACGCGAGCGAGATCGCCGGCATCCTGGACAAGGAGCACCCGCAGATCGCCGCGGTGCTGATCGCGAACCTCGACCCCGAGGTCGGCAGCAAGGTACTGGAGCAATTGCCCGAGGCGACGCAGCCGGACATCCTGCACCGCATCGCCAAGCTCGGCCCGATCACGCCCGAGGCGGTGGAGACGCTGCGCATGCTGATCGCCAGCCGCACCGGCCAGGGCGGCGGCGGATCGGGCGGCTCGTCCGCCAGCGTCCAGCTGGGCGGCGCGCGCGAGGCGGCGAAGCTGCTGCAGGGCGCGCGCAAGTCGGTCGAGCAGCGCGTCATGCCGAAGCTGTTCAAGATGGACCGCGACATCGCGCGGCAGATCGAGGAGGCGATGTTCGTCTTCGACAACCTGCTGGAGATGGACGACAAGAACCTGGGCACGCTGATCCGCAACGTCGACGGCGACACGCTGACCCGCGCGCTGAAGGGCGTGGACGAGGCTGCGCGCAACCGCATCCTGGGCTGCATGTCGGCGCGCGCCGCCGACGGCATCCGCGACGATATGGAGGCCCGCGGCCCGATGAAGCTGAGCGAGGTGCTCGACGCGCAGAAGGTGATGATCCAGATCGCGCGCAACCTGGCCAAGGACGGCACGATCCAGATGGGGGCCGGCGACGACGATTATGTCTGAGGCGTTTTCCCCCCATCCCGGCTTCGTCATCGGCCTGCCGTCGCGCTCGGACGCCGCCGCCAGCACGCGCGTGCGCGAGCGTCGCGAGCAGTCGATCGCCGGGTTCAGCCCGGCCGAACTCATCCAGCGGATCGAGGAAGCGTTCGGCGACGACACCGCGACCGTCGTCGGCGCGCGGCGCGGAGGCGCCGCGCAGCCGTCCGCCGCCGACACCGATGCCGGCATGCCGCGCCACTTCGCGCCGGCCGACCGCGACGCCAACCCCACCGAGGGCTGGGATCCGCTCGGCGCGCAGGCCGACGACACCGCCTTCATCGACCGGCTGGAGGTGGCGCGGGCCGAGGGGTACGAGGACGGCATCGCCGCCGCGACGCTTGCCGCGCGCGCCGATGCGGAGCGCGACCGTGCGATGCTCGACACGCTGGTGATGGAGCTGAAGGCGGGCGGCGCGATCGACCGCGCCGCGCTGGCCGAGAAGCTGCGCCGCACCGTACTGGCGCTGGTCCGCCAGGTGGTGGGCGATACGGGCGTCTCCGCCGAGCTGCTCGGCCGGCGAATCGCCGCCGCGACCGAGATGCTCGCCGATGCGAGCGAGTCGGCGATGCTGCGCGTCCACCCCGACGACGTGGCGCTGCTGGAGGGCAAGCTGCCCGACACGATCTTCGCGGTGGGCGACGCCGCCGTCGCGCGCGGCAGCTTCGTGCTGGAGGCCGCCTCGACCATCGTCGAGGACGGGCCGGACATGTGGCTGGAGCAGCTGACGAGCGCGATCGACCGGGTGGCCCTTCCGGCATGCTGACGGGGTTCGCCGGCGACGTGCTGGACGTGCTGTCCACCACCGACGTGCGCCCGCGCGCGCGCGTGTCGGGGCGGCTCGCCTCCTATGACGGACTGCTGATGGAGGCCGTCGGGCTGTCGCTGCCGGTCGGGACGGTGTGCCGCATCGGCGCGGAGGGCGGGCATCAGGTCGAGGCGGAGGTCATCGGCTTTCGCAACGGCCGCACGCTGATGATGAACCTGGGCGGTCCCGCCGCGCTGCTGCCCAACGCCCCCGTCCGCCCGCTGGGCGCGCCGGGCGAGGCGGAGGTGGGCGCCGCGCTGCTGGGCCGCGTGGTCGACGGCGCGGGGCATCCGATCGACGGGCTCGGCCCGATTCGCGGTGCCGGGCGCTGGCCGCTCGCCGGCCGGATCCAGTCGCCGCTCGACCGCGGCCGCGTGCTGGCGCCGATGGATGTCGGGGTTCGCGCGATCAACGGCCTGCTGACGGTCGGTCAGGGGCAGCGCGTCGGCATCATGGCCGGATCGGGCGTCGGCAAGTCGGTGCTGCTGGGAATGATGGTGCGCGCGGCGCAGGCCGACGTCGTCGTCATCGGCCTGATCGGCGAGCGCAGCCGCGAGGTAGCGGACTTCCTGGAGACCAAGGTCGCGGGCGAGGCGCGCGCGCGCTCCGTCGTGGTCGCGGTGCCCGCCAATCACTCGCCGGTGCTGCGCATCCGCGGCGCGCTGCGCGCGACCGCCATCGCCGAGAATTTCCGCGCGGAGGGCAGGAACGTCCTCCTCATCATCGATTCGCTGACCCGCGTCGCGCATGCCGGTCGCGAGATCGGGCTGGCGCTGGGTGAGCCGGCCTCGGCGCGCGGCTATCCGCCCTCGGCGATCGCGATGCTGCCCAATCTGATCGAGCGCGCCGGGTCCGACGTCCACACCGGCGGCGCGATCACCGCGATCTATACCGTGCTGGCGGACGGCGACGACGGCAACGATCCGGTCGTCGATTCCGCGCGATCGATCCTCGACGGCCATATCGTGCTCAGCCGCGCGATGGCGGAGCGCGCGGTCTATCCGGCGATCGACATCTCGAAATCGGTCAGCCGCGTGATGAACGACATCGTCGGCCACGATCACCAGCAGGCCGCACGCGCGCTGCGCCGCCACCTCGCCACGTACGAGGAAAATCGCGATCTGGTGCTGATGGGCGCCTATCGCAGCGGCAGCGATCCCGCGATCGACGCCGCAATCGCCTATCACCCCGCGATCATGGAATTCGTGCGGCAGGACACGTCGCAGGTCGTGACGCTGGATGACGCCGCGATGGAGCTGACCGGCGTCTTCGGCGATGCCTGACATGACGGCGGCAAGAGACCAGCGTCATGCCTGACGGCAAGCGGCTGGCGCGGCTTCACCGGGTCCGCACTCTCCAGCTGGGCCTCGCCCGGGCCGACGAGGCGCGCGCGCAGGCGCAGGTCACCAGCGAGCAGCTGCTGGCGCAGCGCATCGCGAGCCTGGCCGATGCCGTCGCCCCGCAACCCAGCCTGGTTCCCGGCGCCGCGCACCTCGCCGCCGCCGCGCATTTCCGCGAGCGGCTGCACCGCTCCGCCGACGCCGCGATCGAGCGCGTCCGCCATGCGGAAATGGTCGCCGACCGCCGCAGCGAGGCCACGCGTACCGCGCGCCGCGACCAGAATGCGGTCGAGAAGCTGATCGACCGCCACCGCGCAGAGGTGATCCGCGCCGAGATGAAGGCGCTGGAGGACGCGCCCGCCCCCACCCGCCGACGGTAACCGGGCGAAACGGCACGCTTCTTGCGGAACGCTCCTCGAGTTCAACCCACGAGGAAGAGTCGGCCTTGACCACGATCGCAAGCCTGATGCTCTCCACCGCCCCCGGCGCGGTGCTGACGCTGGCCCCGACCCCCGCCTCCCCGCTGGCGCCGGGCGCGACGCCCGCGGGCGATCCCGCGCCCTTCCTCGACCTGATGACCGGCGACGTCGCCGCTGTCGCGACGCCGGTCGGGGTCGCGCCGCTGCCCGGCGAGGTGCCCGGCATCGCACTGCCCGACGGCATCGTGGCACAGGTACGGCCCGCCACCGCACGGCAATCGGTTGCCGCCGGCGGCACCACCTTGCCGGCGACCGAGGTGCCGCCGGCCCCGGTGCCGTCCGAGGCGGAGGCGGCGCTTGCCTGGCTCCACGACGCCACCGGCATCGCCATCCCGCCCGCGCCCGCCGCGCCGCTCGCGCGGCTCGCGCCGGAGGAGGCGGTAGACACGCCCGCGCCCGTACCGGGTACGCCCGCGCCCACGCTCACCGGGCCGGTCGCGACGAAGCCGGTGCTGCGCATCGTCGCCTCGCCCCGCGGTCCCGTCCTGCCGCGGCCAAACCCCGCCGCGGTGGACATCGTGCCGCCGCCGTCGGGCGAGGTCGCGACGCCGCGCGCGGTCGCGGTTCCCATGCCCGTCGCCACGCCGCCCGAGAAGGCCGCAGACGCGACCGCGACTCCCGAGGATCGCGACGAGAAGACCGACGATGCCGCGGTGGCGGTGGCGGAGGCGGCGGTCGCGACCGCCGATCAGCCCGTCCCCGTCGCGTCTCCGTCCGCCGTGCCGCTGCCCGCGGTGCCGGCGGCGACCGCTGCGGTCGCGTCGCCCCCGCCCGCATCCTCGCCCTCGTCCCCATCGCCCGCGCTGCGCGCGGTGCGTGCGTCGAGCGCTGTCGCGACGCCCGGGATCGCCGCGCCGGTCATCCGGCAGAGGCCGGACGACGCGCCGGCGCGGAGCGCGCCCGTGGTCCCGGTCGCGACGCCGACGCCCGTCGCACCTGCCGCCGGTCCCCTGCCCGCACCGGCTGCCGTTCCCGTGGAAAGCGCGTCCCGCACGGCCACGACGACGGCAAGCCCCGCGGCCGCCCCGGTCACAACCGCTTCCCCGGCGACGAAGGCCGCGCGCGATGCCGCGACCGTGCCGGCCGTCCAGGTCGCGTCCGTAACCCAACCCGTCGTCGCGACACCGCCGGGCAACGCCGCCACCGCGGCGCCGGTCGTGTCCCTCGTCGCCGACGCTGCATCCGGTCGGCAGACGCGCGCGGCCGGTCCGCAGCGCCGCACGATCGCGGAGGTGTCGCGACCGGCGACCGGCACGGCGACATCCGCCGTCGCGTCGGTCACACCGCCCCCCCTGCCGGGTGCATCCGCCGTCCCGCCGAGCCGCTTCGCCGCGACGCCGGTGACGCTGACGGCGAGCGATGCTCCGGTCATCGTCGACGTGATCGCGCGCACCGCGCCGCAGGTCGCCGAGGCCGCCCCCATCGCGGCGGCGCCGGCGGCTACCGCCGCACCCGTCACCGCCGCCGTCCCAGCTGCGAACGTGGCGGCGCCGGCTCCCGCGCCGGTCATCGCCGCACCGGCGGCGGCGACGCGTCCGGCCGAGGTCATCGCGACCGCTGCCGTTCCGCAGCCGACGGTCGCGATCGAGGCCGCGCCGGTGGCGGGCGCTCAGCCTGCCCCCACCATCCGCGCCACCGAACCGGCGGCGGCCGCGCCGGCACGCGCGAACGAGCGCGCCGCGACCGCCCCGGCGCCGTTCATCGCTTCGGCCGCGCGCACCTTCGCCGATGCGATCCACCGCGCGTTCACCGCCGACGATCGCACCGCGGCGCCGGCGACGCCCGCCACCCTCGACGCCGCCGCCGTCACCGCAGCCGGCACCGAAGCGCTCACCGTGGCGTCCGGCACGCCGTCGATCGCGCCGGCCACGTCGCCCGCGACCGTGTCGCAGGCGCCGCTCGACATGACGCAGCCGCGCTGGCCCGAATCGATGATCGCGCGGATCGAGCAGCTGCGCGACATGGCGGATGCCAACGACATGCGCGTGCGCGTCGTCCCCGATGCGCTGGGCGCGATCGACATCCGCCTCCACCGCGACGGCGACACCGTGCAGGTACAGCTGACCGCCGAGAAGCCGCAGACCGCGGCGCTCCTGGCCGAGGCGCAGCCGCGCCTGGCCGACATGGCCGAGGCGCGCGGGATCAAGCTGCAACCGGCCGCGCCCTCCGCGGGATCGCAGGGCAGCACGCAGAACGGCGGCACGTCGAACGGCAGCAGCCAGCAGCAGCAGCAGCAGCAGCCGACGTCCTCGGGCCATGGCGCCGGAGCCGCGGGTGCCGGTGCCGACCGCCAGCAGCCATCGTCGCAGCAGCAACAGCAACAACAGCAGCGCCACGCCGCGCCGCTCCCCTCCGCACCGCCATCGGCCCGGCGTCGTCCCGACGCCGCGATCGATGACGCTGACCAGCGTATCGCCTGAACCGAAGGACCGTAACGATGAGTGACGCACCTGCCGCGGCCGATGCCGCCGCCGCGCCCAAGAAGAAGGGCAAGATGAAGATGATCCTGATCGGCGTCGTCGGCGTCGTCGTCCTGCTGGGCGGCGGCGTGGGCGCCGGCCTGTACGCCGCGGGCTCCGGCCTGGTCGGCGGCGGCGGACACGCCGAGGCCGCGCACGAGGAGGATCCCAACAAGCCGCACCTGGTGCCCAAGAGCGAGCAGAAGCGCGCCGGCGAAGGCGGCGAGGGCGAGGGTGAGGGCGGCGGCCATGGCGGCGGCGGCGAAGGCGAGGGCGAGGCCAAGGAGATCACCGGCGCGCCGACCCCGCCGGGTCGCGGCGGCGAGGAATATGCCTCCAACTATTACGCCATGGAAAAGGAATTTACCGCGAATCTTCAGGATTCGGTCCACTTCGTCCAGGTCGGGATCGCGGTGTCGACGCCCTATGACGAGAAGGTCATCAACAACCTGAAGACCAACGACATCGCGATCCGCTCCGCGATCCTGATGACGCTGGGCGACACGACCGAGGATCAGGTGTTCACCAGCGCGGGCAAGCAGCACCTGCAGAAGCGCCTGGTCGATTCGATCAACGCCACGTTGCGCGAAAAAGAGGGCTTCGGGGGCATCAGTAACGTCTACTTTACCAATTTCGTTGTTCAGTGACCGGGCATGGTTAACGATCCCGCCCCCCCCGAATCAGTGCCCGGCGCGTCCGAGCGGCGTGGACGGCTGCGTCCCGACGCGGTCGTCAGCCCGGCGTCGCTGGTCGGGGGGCCGGCGGGGGACGACATCGGCGGCAAGCTGCACCCGTTCGGCGACCTCCACACGCTCCAGCACCTCTCCGCGCGTGCCGCGCGGGGGGTGCGGCAGACGTTCGAGGCGCTGTGGCGGACCGAGACGCGGACCTGGGCCGAACCGCTCGAGGTATTGCGCCTCGCCGATTATCGCCTGGCGCGCGGCGACCGGCTGACCGCCTGGGTGCCGTTGCTGATGGACGACCGCCCGGTGCTGTGCGTGCTGGACGGCGCGTTCGTGTTCGAGCTGATCGACCTGTTCTTCGGCGGCCCGGGCGAGGTGCCCGCCATCATGGCGCAGGAATTCACGCCCGCCGCCGACATCCTGATGACGCGCGTCGCGCGCGCGCTGGTGCGTGCGCTCGACACCGCGTGGGAGCCGCTGGCCCCGGCGCGGTTCGACACCGAGCGCGTCGAGCTGTCGTCCGGGCTCCATTCCGCGATCGAGGCGGACGAGGTCGTCATCGCCACCCGCTTCGGCGTGGCGCGCGGGGCCGGCAAGCCCGCGCTGGTCGACATCCTCTACCCCGTCGCCACGCTGAAGCCGCATAGCGTCGCGCTGACCGGCAAGGTCGTGGCGCGCCCCGCCGAAGTCGATTCGGAATGGCGCACCCGGCTGACGCGCGCCGCGATGACGGTGCGCGTGCCGGTCCGCTCCGTCCTGGCCGAGCCCACCATCTCGCTCGCGAAGCTGATGGATCTGAAGCCGGGCGACATCATCCCGATCAACTTCGGCAACGACGTGCCGATCGTGATCGGGGGCGCCCCGCTGGGGCTGGGCACCGTGGGCACCTCGAACGGGCGTGCCGCCATCCGCATTTCGAAGCTCGAAGGACCGACCCAATGAACGACATGACCGGCGGATTCCCCGTCGACGCCGCGGTCGCCGCGAACCTGCGGATGTTGCAGGACGTGGACGTCAAGCTGACGGTGGAGATCGGCTCCACCACGCTGTCGCTGCGCGAGCTGCTGGCGCTGGGCGAGGCGAGCGTGATCGAGCTGGACCGGCAGGCCGGCGAGCTGCTGGACGTGCTGGTCAACGGCACGCTGATCGGGCGCGGCGAAGTGGTGACGGTCGGCGACAGGTTCGGTGTTAAGCTGGTCGAGCTGGTCGCGCCCGAGAAGCGCGGCTGAGTCTCGGAGATCCTGCGCAATGATGTGGACCTATATCCTGAAGCTGGTGGTGCTGCTGCCGCTGGTCTGCGGCCTGATGATCGGCTGCCTGTACCTGTGGCGCAAGCTGGAGGCGCGGATGCCGGGCAAGCCGTCGACGCGGCTGATCGCGGTGCGTGAGACGATGATGATCTCCCCCGGCCTGCGCCTCGCGGTCCTGGATTTCGAGGGCAAGCGCCTGCTGGTCTCGGTCGGGCGTGGGGGCGTCAACCTGATCGAGAAATCGGATACGCGCGTGCCGACCGGGGTCGACGCGTGACCCTGCCCGCCAGCCTTTCGGTCACCCGGACCGGGCGCGGCCCGTCGCTGATCGCCGCGCGCGGGCGCACGACGCCGCGCGGCGGCTGGTGGCGCGTGCTGCTGGCCGTCGCGGCGATCGCGGTCGCGCTGATGGTCGCGCTGCCCGCCGTCGCGCAGGTCGCCCCGCCGCCGGGCGCGCCGGCCGCGCCCGCGCCGGGCGTCGGCGACGCGATCGACCGCGCGCTGGGGCAGCTGTCCAACGGCGACGCCGGGGGCCAGGGCGGCCAGGGATCGCTGTCGCTGTCGCTCCAGGTCCTCATCATCATGGGCCTGCTCACGATCCTGCCCGGGATCGTGCTGATGATGACCAGCTTCACGCGGATCATCATCGTGCTGTCGATCCTGCGCCAGGCGATGGGGCTGCAGCAGACGCCGCCCAACCAAGTGCTGATCGGGCTGTCGCTGTTCCTCAGCTTCTTCGTGATGGCGCCCGCGATCAACCAGATCAACACGACCGCGATCCAGCCCTATTCGCAGGGCCGCATCGGCGGCACCCAGCTGATCTCCACCGCCGCGCTGCCGCTCCATGCCTTCATGGAGAAGCAGACCCGGGTGAAGGACATCACGATGTTCGCGGCGATGGCGAAGTCGGGGCCGTACGCGTCCCCGCGCGACATCCCCTATTCGGTGCTGCTGCCCGCGTTCGTGACCTCGGAGCTGAAGACCGCATTCCAGATCGGATTTCTCATCTTCCTGCCGTTCATCGTCATCGACCTGGTGGTGGCGACGGTGCTGATGGCGCTGGGCATGGCGATGCTGAGCCCGACGATCATCTCGCTGCCGTTCAAGCTGCTGCTGTTCGTGCTGGTCGATGGCTGGGCGCTGACGATGGGCAGCCTGGCCAATTCGTTCGCGACATAGATGCCCCATCGTTGCGAGCGTAGCGAAGCCATCCAGTGTTTCGCGCGCCGCGCTGGATTGCTTCGCTACGCTCGCAATGACGGGCCCGGCGGTGATACGAGAGACTGATCGATGCAACCGCTTGTCGATGCCGATTACTTCCTGACGGTGGCCAACCAGACCATGTGGGTGCTGGCGCTGGTCTCCGCGCCGATCCTGATCCCGGCGCTGCTGTCCGGGCTGATCCTTGGGATGGTGCAGGCCGCCACCTCGATCAACGAACAGACGCTCAGCTTCGTGCCGAAGCTGGTGGTGGTGGCGGTGTCGATCATGGTGTTCGGCGCGATGATCCTGGGGTTGCTGAGCGACTTCACCAACGAGATCTTCAGCCGCATCCCGGATTTGGTGCGGTGAGGCGCAGCGCACGCGCGGCAACGCCCGCGCGCCTTGCGCAAGCCCGGCCGGCCCCGGCATCGCCGGGGACCGACGGCGCGGCTTCGCCGCGGCGCGGAGGAAATGCTGCGGGTGTCGCGCCGCGGCAAGGCCGCGTCGTCGGTCGGGCGCCTCGCGCCCGCCGGCCGGGCTTGCCCGCGTGGCGCGCAGCGTGCGCGCTCTCGCGGTCTGCGCCATGCTAGGCTTCGGCCTCTCCATCGAACCCCAATTGTGGGCGCTGCTGTTCGTGATGGTGCGCGTCGGTGCCGCGCTGATCGCGGCGCCGGTGTTCGGCAACGTCTCGGTCCCGCTGCCGGTGCGCGTCGCGCTGTCGGGGGCGGTGGGCGTGCTGGTATTGGGCACCACGCCGGTCGCGGTGCCGCCGACGATCTTCGCGCTCGCCACCTTCGTCGCGGTCGCCGCGGAGGCGCTGGTCGGGCTGGCGATCGGCTTCATCCTCCAGATCGCGTTCGCCGCGCCGCTGATCGCGGGCGAGATCATCGGCGGGTCGATGGGGATCGGCTTCGCCAACATGATCGATCCCAATTCCGGCCGCTCCAGCCCCGCGATCGGTCAGTTCCTGTCGATCCTGCTCACCCTCCTCTTCCTCTCGCTCGACGGGCACCTCGTGCTCGTCGACATGGTGGTGAAGAGCTATGTCGCGCTGCCGCCGGGCGCCTCCTGGCTGACCGCGGGGCAGCTGCGCGACATCGCGCTGTTCGGGGGCTATGCCTTTGCCGCCGGGCTGCTGCTGGCGCTGCCGGTCGGGTTCCTGCTGTTGTGCCTGAACCTGGTCGTCGGCATGCTGTCGCGCTCGGCGCCGGCGCTGAACCTGTTTGCGGTGGGCCTGCCCGCCAGCCTGGCGGTCGGGGTCATCAGCCTCGCGATCGCGTTCCCGGCGATGGGCGACTACATGCAGGTCATCGTGCGTGAAGGCCTCGCCGCCGCGCAAAGCCTGGTGCTGGGTTAAGGGGCTGGGCTGATGGCAGAGGACATGGGCGACAAGACAGAAGCCCCAACCCAGAAGCGCAAGACAGACGCGCGCGAAAAGGGCGACATCCTCAAGAGCCGCGAGTTCGCGACCGCGCTCGTCGTGCTCGCCGGCACCGCCTGGATGATCTTCTTCGGCCCCGCGCTCGTCGCGGCCTGCCGCGAGGTGATGGCGGCCAGCTTCACCTTCGGACGCGCCGACGTGGAGGATTTCCAGCCGTGGCGCCCGCTGATCCAGGCGGGGTGGAAGCTGGCGCCGCCGGTGGCGACGCTGTTCGCGATCACCATCGGCGCGGCGGTCGCGAGCCAGGCGGGCCTGGGGAGCCTGACCTTCAACGCCTCGCTGATGGCGCCCAAGGCGGCGCGGATCAACCCGGCCTCCGGGCTGAAGCGCATCTTCGGCCTGTCGGGCTGGATCGAGCTGGCGAAGTCGCTGCTCAAGGTCGTGCTGCTGGGCGCGATCGGCGCGTGGATGATGTGGAAGACCGCGCATTTCAGCTTCGGGCTGGCCTCGTCCAACCTGCCGGTGGCGCTCGCCTCGCTCGGCTCGACGCTGACGGGCGTGATGCTGGCGATGGCGGCCGGGCTGATGGGCATCGCGATGCTCGACGTGCCGACGCAGATCTTCCAGCTGCTGCGCAAGCTGCGCATGACCAAGCAGGAGATCAAGGATGAGCACAAGGAGAGCGAAGGCAATCCGGAGATGAAGGGGCATCTGCGCGCGAAGCAGCGCGCGATGCTGAACGGGGGCATGCGCAAGGCGCTGGCCGAGGCGCATGTCGTGCTGACCAATCCGACGCACTTCGCGGTCGCGCTGCGCTACGATCGCGGCAACGACCAGGTGCCGGTGGTGGTCGCCAAGGGGCGCGGCGCGACCGCGCTCGCCATCCGCGAACTGGCGGCGGAACAGGGGCTGCCGGTGCTGGAATATCCGGCGCTGGCGCGCGCCGTCTATTACACCAGCCGCGAGGGGCAGGAGGTCCGCGACGACCTGTACATGGCGATCGCGACCGTGCTGGCGTTCGTTTTCGGCCTGAACGCCGCGGCGGGGGGCGTGCAGCCCGCCATCGAGGTGCCGCCGACCGCCCGTTTCGACGAGCATGGCGCAAAACAGGGGTAAAGATCGCCGTCCGGCGGTCGTTTGAAAGAGCATCATGGCGACAGTCAGCAGCACCTCCGGCTCGACCACGAGCACCGCGACGCCGACCCCGTCGACGACCAAGACCGCCGCGCAGGTGGCGAGCGAGGCGGCGAAGTCGCTGATGGACTCGCTCGACGCCGGTTCGGGCGTCGACAGCGCCTCGGTCGTGTCGAAGCTGGTCGAGGCGCAGTTCGCGACCCGCCGGGCGCAGCTGACCGCGCGCTACGACACGCTGACCGCGCAGATTTCGGGTGCGTCCAAGCTGAAGGGCACGATCGACGACTTCACCAAGGCGCTGGAGAATCTGGTCAAGGGCGGGACGCTCGGCACGCAGCCGGTCAGCTCCAACAACGCCGCGGTCACCGCCGCCCCGATCCAGGGGCAGACCGTCGGGGCGCTGAACACCACGATCAAGGTCAATTCGCTCGCCACCGCGCAGACGACGACCAGCGCGAAGGTCGCGACGCCCGCCACCACCACGTTCGGCACGGGCACGCTGACGCTGAAGCTGGGCAGCGCGACCTATGCCAACGGCGAGATGACCGCCTTCACCCCCGGCAAGAATGCCGACAACAGCGACAAGGCGTTCGCGATCACGATCGATTCGTCGAACAACACGCTGGCGGGCATCGCGGCGGCGATCAATGCGCAGAAGGCCGGCGTCACGGCGACCGTCGTCACCGACGCCGATGGCGGTGCGTATCTGGCGATGCGCGGGCAATTGGGCGAGGAGCAGGCGTTCTCGCTGAGCGCCGGCGACCCGGCCAGCGACCTCGGCAAGTTCGACGTCCGCCCGCGAACCAGTGGCGAAACGTCTCCCCTCCCCTCCACCGTCGCGAGCGGTGCGGCCAACGCGTCGCTGACGATCGACGGCGCCACCGTCGAGCGCGCCACCAACGAGGTGTCCGACCTGGTTCCCGGCGTGAAGCTGTCGCTGACCGCGCCGGGCACGACGACGATCTCGTCCGCGCGCCCGACCACCGCGCTGACCAGCGCGGTGAAGGATTTCGTCGAGACCTACAACCAGGTGCTCGCGGTCGTGAAGGAAGAGACCGACCCGATCAACGGCGAGCTGCGCGCCGACCCGGCGGCCAAGACGCTGCTGCGCTCGCTCCAGTCGCTGACCAGCAAGGTGCTGCTGCCCAACGCCGCCGCCGGCACCGCCGCCTCGCTGTCCGCGATCGGGGTGCGCACCGTCGCCAAGACCGGCATGCTGGAGGTGGACGAGGGCGCGCTGACCGCCGCGCTGAAGAACGCGCCCGACGCGGTCGAACAGATGTTCGCCTACAGCCCGGTCGGCAACACCGGGCTGTATCAGGCGATGGCCTCGATCAAGAACGCCAGCGCCAGCACCGTCTACGGTCTGGGTGCGTCGACGACCCGCTATCGCCAGGCGCAAAGCGACCTGACCAAGAAGCAGGATTCGATCAAGGACCAGTCGGATCGCGCGACGACGCGGCTGACGCAGCAGTTCGCGAGCATGAATGCGCGCGTGTCCGCCTACAAGGCGACGCAGTCGTTCATGCAGCAGAAGATCGACATGTGGACGAAGCAGAGCTGAGCTGGGGATAGAAGAGATGGCTTACGCTTCCGCCCTGCTGCGCGACCCGGCGCGCACCTATCGCGAGATCGACCTCGCCGGCCGTACCGCGGCCGCCGATGGCCCGGCGCTGGTCCAGCTGCTGTACGAGGAGCTGACGCAGGCGCTGCGCGTCGCCGCCTGGGCCACCGACCACCGCCAGTTCGCCACCCGCAGCGAACGCGTGACGCGCGCCACCGCGATCCTCTTCGCGCTGGAGGCGAACCTGGACTTCGACAAGGGCGGCGAGGTGTCGCGCGTGCTCGCTCGCTTCTACGCGGGCTGCCGCAAGCAGGTGATCGAGGCGAGCCTGGGCACCGATGGCCAGCCGCTGCGCAACGTGGCGGCGGAGCTGGACGAGATCGCGGGCGCATGGAAGCAGGCGCGCGCGGCGTAGGACGGGCGTCACCCCGGACGTGATCCGGGTAACGGGTTTGCGCCTCCTACCCCCGGAACCAGTGTTTCCGCAGGAAGTAGATCACGATCCCCGCCGCGATCGCGGCGCAGGCGCCCATGATGGCGTCGAACGCCCAGGGCTCCTCGGCATAGGGCAGCCCCTTCACGTTCATCCCGTACAATCCGGTGATGAAGGTCAGCGGCAGGAACACCATCGCCGCGACCGCGATCATCAGGCTGCGCTGGTCGAGCTGTTCCGCGCGCAGGTCGGTCAGCGCCTCGTGCATCAGTGCGGAGCGTTCGCGGATCGCCTCCACCTCCTCGGCCATGCGCGCGGCACGGTCGGCGGCGGCGGCGAGGTGGGCGCGGTCGTCGTCCGCCAGCCAGTCGCCCGGCAGCGCCGCCAGCCGCTCCAGCGCGACGCGCTGGGGGCTGAGGAACCGGCGGTAGCTGATCGCCTCCGAGCGGACGCGCGTGACCCCGCGGCGCAACTCGAAGATGCGATCCGCGCGCAGCCCCTGTTCGCAATCGTCGAGCCAGTCGCCCAGCTGCGCGACGACCGGGTCGAGATCCTCGGTGATGGCGGTCGCGAAGCTGCTGATGAGGTCGCCCGGATCGCGCACCTCGCCGCGGCGCATCTGCTCGACCACCGTATCGGTCGCGATCAGATGCTTGCGCGTGACCGACACGACGCGCCCCTTGGCCGCCCACAGGCGGATCGAGGCGAGGACGTCGGACGGGTCCAGTTCCTCCTCGGTCCGGCCGCGCATGTTGAGGAAGGCGCCGTCCGCCATCTTCTCGCAGCGCGGACGCGATTCCGCGGCGGTCAGCGCGTCGACGGTATAGGGGGCGAGCTTCGCCTCGTCGCGCAGCCACGCCTGCGCATGGTCGGCATTGGTGTTCAGGTGCACCCAGACGAACGGCGCGCCGCATTCGAGCGCGCCCCTGACCGCCACCTCGTGCGCGGCGCCGTCCGCATCGATCCGCCAGGCAAAACCGCTCATGCCCCATCCCCCCGCATCGACACGTCCACCGTCAGGCCGGGGTGGTCGTCGCCCGGCGCCGCCGCGGTAAGCTGGCGCAACGCATCGGCGCGGGCGCGGTTCAGGATCGCGGGCGGAACATCGGCGCGGTGGGTCACGCGGTCGGCGGCGGCGAGCAGGCGCGCCTGGCGCAGCGTGAGGTCGTCGGGATCGGCGGAGGCGAGGACGAGGCGTTCGAGCCCCGTCGCCGCGCCGCCGGCGGCGATGGCCGCGATCACGTCCGCGCCGTCATGATCCTCCAGCGGGTCGAGCGCCCCGCCAGCGGCCAGCGCAGCGCCGATCGCGCGCCGTCGCTCGCCGCCATCGGGATAGTGCGCCCGCAGCGCGGTGCGGGCGGCGTGGAGGGCCTCGGCGAGGCGGCCGAGCGAGGCGGGGAGCAGCGCCTCCAGCCGCTGGCGCAGCGCCGCCGCGAGCCCGGCGGAGACGCCGCCGGTGCCGACCGCGATGATGACGGGGGCGCGGTCGACGATCGCGGGGAGCGTGAAGTCGCACAGATCGGGCCGGTCGACCGCGTTGACCAGCACGCCGCGCGCCTTCAGCCGCGCCACCGCCGCCGCGTCATCGGCGACGATGGCGAGCCGGGCATGGGGGTCGTCCTCCCCCACCACGATCGCGCCGGCGCGCTCCAGCAGCCGCCGCTTGGGCGCGGCGGCTTCCTCCTCCCCCACCAGGATCACGGGGCGGCCGTGGAGCCGCACGAACAGGGGGAGGCTGTGGAGCGTCATGCGCCGGACAGGCCCAATGTTGGCGATGTTGGCGCAGAACGGGGGCGCAGCGTCACAGCCACTCCGGCACGCACTCCGCCGCCAGGATCGTTTCGGCTGCGATACGATCGGCGACGACGGCAAAACGGTCGCCGTCGACCAGCACCTCCGGCACCAGCGCGCGGCTGTTGTAGGTCGACGCCATCGTCGCGCCATAGGCGCCCGCGGTGTGGAAGACCGCGAGGTCGCCGCTCGCCACCCGGTCCACCTCGCGACCCATCGCGAACGTGTCGCCGGTCTCGCACACGGGGCCGGCGATGTTGGCGGTAAAGTGCTCGCCGGTGGGGCGAACGGCCGCGAAATCGTGCCACGCATCGTACAGCGACGGGCGCGCGAGGTCGTTCATCGCGGCATCGACGATGACGTAAGGGTGCGTCACGCCGGGCTTCACCCAGATGACCGTGGTCAGCAGCACGCCCGCGCCGCCGGAGATCACGCGTCCGGGCTCGAACATCAGCCGCACGTCCCACCCGCGCGTCGCGCGCGCGACCATCGCGCCGTAATCGGCGAGGTCGGGGGGCACGTCGCCCGCCCTGTAGGCGATGCCGACGCCCCCGCCGAGATCGACGCGCGCGATCGTGTGGCCCGCGGCGCGCAGCTCGTCGACCAGCTGCTTGACGCGCGCATAGGCGGCCTCCAGCGGCGCGAGGTCGAGCAGCTGGCTGCCGATGTGGATCGCGACGCCCTGCATCGCCAGCCCCGGCAGCGCGGCGAGGCGCGCGTACATTGCGGGCGCCTGATCGATGGGCACGCCGAACTTGTTCTCCTTGCGCCCGGTCGAGATCTTGGCATGGGTGCCCGCGTCCACGTCCGGGTTGACGCGCAGCACCGCCTTCGCGGTCAGCCCGCGTTCGGCGGCGAGGCGGGCGAGGACGACGCCCTCCTCCTCCAGCTCCAGGTTGAACTGGCCGATCCCGGCCTCCAGCCCGCGCACCAGCTCGGCCGCGGTCTTGCCGACGCCGGAGAAGACGATCCCCTCCGCGGGCATCCCCGCCGCCAGCGCGCGCGCCATCTCCCCGCCGGAGACGACGTCCGCGCCATAGCCCTCCGCCGCGAGCAGGCGCAGCACGGCGATATTGGGATTGGCCTTGATGGCATAGGCGAGGTGGACGTCGGGCACCGGCGCGAGCCCGTCGCGAAACGCGCGCGCCTGCTGCCGGAAGGCGGCGGCGGAATAGACGTAGACGGGGGTGCCGACCTCATCGGCGATGCGCGACAGCGGCACGCCCTCGCAGAACAGGGCGCCGTCCCGATAGTGGAAATGGTCCATGGGTCTTCTTTCGGGCGTCAGCTCGGCGGCAGGTCGAACGGATCGTCCTGTCGTTCGCGCGAGCGGGTCATGACATCGCCGGTGCGCTGTGGGCGCTGCTGGACCGTCGGGGTCAGCAGCTGGGTCACGCCCGGCGTCGCAGTGGCGCCATACGGCGCTGCGGGCAATTGCTCACCCGCGGCCGGTTTGAGCGTGCCGGTCGATCCGCACGCGGCCAGCGCGAGCGCGGCTGTCAGCGGGAGCAGGCCCCTCACGCGCGTGCGTCCCGCGCGGCACGGATCGCGGCGCGGACATTGTCGGGCGCGGTGCCGCCGAAGCTCCTGCGGCTGGCGACCGAGGCATCGACCGACAGCACGCCGTAGACCGCCTCCGTGATCCGCGGGTCGATCGCGCGGAGATCGGCGAGCGGCACCGCATCGAGCGTGCAGCCGAGCGCCTCCGCCCGCGCCACCGCGCGCCCGGTGATGTGATGCGCCTCGCGGAAGGGCACGTCCGCCTCGCGCACCAGCCAGTCGGCGAGGTCGGTCGCGGTGGCATGGCCGCTCTCCGCCAGGGCGCGCATGCGATCGGTGCGGAAGGTCGCGCTCTCCACCATGCCCGTCATCGCCGCGATCGAGATGGCGAGCAGGTCGTGGCATTCGAAGACCGGCGGCTTGTCGTCCTGCATGTCCTTCGAATAGGCCAGCGGCAGCCCCTTCATCGTCACCATCAGGCTGACGAGGCAGCCGGTGATGCGGCCCGCGTGGCCGCGCACCAGCTCTGCGGCGTCCGGGTTGCGCTTCTGCGGCATGATGCTGCTGCCGGTCGACCATTGGTCGGAGAGCGACACGAAGCCGAACGGCTGCGACGCCCAGAGCACGAATTCCTCCGCGAGGCGCGAGAGGTGGAGCGAGCATTGCGCCGCCGCCATCAGGTAATCGAGCGCGAAGTCGCGGTCGCTGACCGAATCGAGGCTGTTGCGCGTCGGGCCGTCGAAGCCGAGCGCCGCGGCGGTCGCGGCGCGATCGACCGGGAAGCCGGTGCCCGCCAGCGCCGCCGCGCCCAGCGGGCACAGGTTGCCGCGCGCGCGATTGTCGCTGAACCGCGACACGTCGCGCGACACCATCTCGTGATAGGCCATCAGGTGATGGCCGAGCGTCACCGGCTGCGCCGATTGCAGGTGGGTGAAGCCGGGCATCACGCTGTCGGCATGTTCCTCCGCGCGCGCCAGCAGCGCATCGTCGAGCGCGGCGAGCGCGGCGAGCACCTGATCGGTGGCGCCGCGCACCCACAGGCGGAAGTCGGTCGCGACCTGATCGTTGCGGCTGCGCGCGGTGTGGAGGCGCCCGGCGACGGGACCGATGGCGTCGGCCAGCCGCGCCTCGGTCAGCATGTGGATGTCCTCCATCGCGAGGTCGACCGGCACGCCGTCCGCGGCATAGCCGGCGGCGACCTGCTCCAGTCCGGCAGCGATCGTCGCGGCGTCGTCGGCGGCGACGATGCCCTGCGCGCCCAGCATCGCGACATGCGCGCGGCTGCCGGCGACATCCTCCTGCCACATCCGCTTGTCGAAGGGAATCGAGGCGTTTATCTCACGCATCACCGCGGCCGGGCCTTCGGCGAACCGACCGCCCCACATCTGGTTGGAACCGCTCATGACCTCACGCTCGGCGATCGTCTGTCTCCTGGCGACCGCGCTCGCGGCCACGGCGTGCGATAGGGCGTCGCCGGGCAACGGGCAAGCGGAGGCGAACGTCGCCGCGCCGGCCGCTTCGTCGGACGAGGTGACGGCGAGCGCGCCGAAGGCGGAAAAGGTGGATCGCAGCCACAAGGGCGAGACGGCGCCCGACGCGGCATTCACCACCGCGGACGGCAAGCCGGCGACGCTCGCAGGCTACGAGGGCAAGCCGCTGCTGGTGAACCTGTGGGCGACCTGGTGTGCGCCGTGCGTCAAGGAGATGCCGACGCTGAACACCGCAGCGGGAGCGCTGGGCGACAAGGTGCGCGTGATCGCGGTGAGCCAGGACATGGAGCCGGCGAAGGCGACCGCCTTCTTCGCCGCGCGCAAGCTGCCCGCGCTGGCGCTCCACCTCGATCCGAAGCTGGCGCTGAGCACGGCCTATGCCGCGAACCTGCCGACGACGATCCTGTACGGCGCGGACGGCAGGGAGATCTGGCGCGTGACGGGGGATCTCGACTGGACCGGGGCGCAGGCGACGGGGTTGCTGGCGGAGGCGGGGTAATCCGGCTTGCGTTCCGGCGGACGCGGGAACCCGGGGCGACGCAGAGAAACGACCGTGGTGCACGACGACCCTGGGCTCCTGCGTTCGCAGGAGAACCGATGTGACATCGGCTGCCGTTTCGTCACCCGGGCTCAAGTCCGGGGTGACAGGTGCGCGTCAGCGGTTGCCCTCCTGCGCCTCCCGCGCGCGCTCGATCTCCGCGCGGCGGCCCTCGCGGCGCAGGTCGTTGCCGGCCTGCTCCAGCGCGGCGCCGGCGCGGCCGGTGGCGGCGTCGGTGTGACGCTCGACATCGGCGCGCAGCCGGTCGGCCGCGCCGTCGAGGCGGTCGGCGGCGCGGTCGAGCGACCGGGCCGTCACCGCATCCAGCGTGTTGCCGACATGGTCGGTCAGGCGATCGACGCTGCCGACGACGTTGGCGGTCGCGGCATCGACATCGGCGGCGATCGCATTGCCGGTGCGCTCGGCGTGATCCTCGACACGGTCGCTGCATGCGGCGAGCGCGGCGGCGGCGAGCGCGAGGATCAGCGGGGTACGGCGGTTCATCACATCATCTCCGTGGGGACTGATGCGGATCAATCGGCGAGGGCTCAAATCGTTGCCTCCGACCTCGTCGTCATTGCGAGCGCAGCGAAGCAATCCAGGGCAGCGCGCGGAACACTGGATTGCTTCGCTGCGCTCGCAATGACGGAGGCTTCGCCTATCGCTCCCGCGCGGCGGAGAACTTCACCTTCGGGTTGCGGTCCTGCGCGTAGCCGACGTCCCAGGCCGACTTGGCGAGATACACCGGGTTGCCGTCGCGGTCCCTGGCCATGGCCGAGCGGTTGAGGTCGGTGAACGCCTTGAGATCGGCGGGGTCCTCCGCCGAGACCCAGCGTGCCGTGTCGTAGGGCGCGGGCTCCAGCGCGGCGGCGACCTTGTACTCCGCCTCCAGCCGCGACAGCAGCACGTCGAGCTGGAGCTGGCCGACGACGCCGATGATCCAGTTGCTGCCGATCTCGGGGTAGAAGACCTGGGTCACGCCCTCCTCCGCCATGTCGTCGAGCGCCTTGCGCAGCTGCTTGGTCTTGGTGGGGTCCTTCAGCGCGACGCGGCGCAGGATCTCGGGCGCGAAATTGGGCAGCCCGGTGAAGCGCACGTCGGCCCTCTCCGACAGCGTGTCGCCGACGCGCAGCGTGCCGTGGTTGGGGATGCCGATGATGTCGCCGGGGAACGCCTCGTCCGCGACCTCGCGGTTCTGCGCGAAGAAGAGGATCGGGGAGTGGACCGCGATCGGCTTGCCGTGGCCGGTCGGGGTCAGCTTCATGCCGCGCCGGAACGTGCCCGAGCACAGCCGCATGAACGCGATGCGGTCGCGGTGCTGCGGGTCCATGTTGGCCTGCACCTTGAAGATGAAGCCGGTGACTTCCTTCGTCTCCGGGGTGACCGGGGCGGGCTCGGCCGGCTGCGGGCGCGGCGGGGGCGCGAAGTCGGACAGCGCCGCGATCAGCGCGTCGGGGCCGAAATCCTTGAGCGCGGAGCCGAAATAGACCGGGGTCAGGTCGCCGTTGCGATAGGCCTCGGCATCGAAGTCGGCATAGCCGGCCTGCGCCAGTTCGATCTCCTCGGCCACGTCGTCCGGCAGGGTCGGGTCCGCCTCCACCTTGCCCTGGAACAGGCGGCTGTCGCCCTCCGGGCGGCTGATGCGGCGGGTGGCGAGGTCGAGGATACCCTCGAACGTGCCGCCCATCCCGACCGGCCAGGTCATCGGGCAGACGTCGAGCGCGAGCATGTCGGCGATCTCGTCCAGGAGCTCGAACACCGGGCGGCCTTCGCGGTCGACCTTGTTGACGAAGGTGATGATGGGCACGCTGCGCAGGCGGCAGACCTCGAACAGCTTGCGCGTCTGCGGCTCGATCCCCTTGGCGGCGTCGATGACCATGATCGCGCTGTCGACCGCGGTCAGCGTGCGGTAGGTATCCTCGCTGAAATCCTCGTGCCCCGGCGTGTCGAGCAGGTTGAAGGTGATGCCGCCGTGCTCGAACGTCATCACCGAGGACGTGACGGAGATGCCGCGCTGCTGCTCGATCTTCATCCAGTCGGAGCGCGCGCGCCGGTTCTGCCCGCGCGCCTTCACCTCGCCCGCCAGATGGATCGCGCCGCCGAAGTACAGCAGCTTCTCGGTCAGCGTGGTCTTGCCCGCGTCGGGGTGGGAGATGATCGCGAAGGTACGGCGGGGGGAGGTCATGCGGGTGTCCGGACAAGGCGCGCGCGGCGGCGCGGCGCGCGGGTAACGGGGATGGGGCGGGCCGTGAGCGGCGTCAGTTGTCGGCGGGCGGCGCGGCGCGGCCCCCGTCGCGGCCCTTGAAGCCCTGCGCGACGACGAACCATTCGACCGAGCCCTTGCGGCTCGACGGCGGCTTGGCGTGCTTCACCGTCGCGAAGTTGCGCTTCATCTCCGCCACCAGCGTCGAATCGGCGCCGCCCGCGAACACCTTCGCGACGAAGGTGCCGCCGGGACGCAGCACGTCGACCGCGAAGGCGAGCGCGGTCTCCACCAGCGCCATGGTGCGCAGCGCGTCGGTCTGCGGATGGCCGACGGTGTTCGCCGCCATGTCGGACATGACGAGGTCGGGCGCGCCGCCCAGCGCCGCCATCAGCCGGTCGGGCGCGTCGTCGGCCATGAAGTCCATCTCGAAGATGGTGACGCCGTCGATCGGATCGACCGGCAACAGGTCGATGCCGACGATCGCCGCGGCCGGCGACAGGCGCCGCACCACCTGGCTCCACCCGCCCGGCGCGATCCCCAGGTCGATGACGCGCCTGACGCCCTTGAGCAGCCCGAACCGCTCGTCGAGCTCGATCAGCTTGTAGGCGGCGCGGCTGCGATAGCCCTCCGCCCTGGCGCGGCGGACATAGGGATCGTTCAGCTGGCGCTCCAGCCAGCGGGTCGATTGCGCGGTCCGGTTGCGCGCGGTCTTGACGCGCTGACGGCCGACCCCGGCCCCCCTCATGCCCCCGTCTCCATCAGCCGGCGCAGGATGCCCTCGCGGATGCCGCGATCCGCCACGCCCAGCCGCTCGGCGGGCCAGATGTCGAGGATCCCCTCCAGGATCGCGCAGCCCGCGACGACCAGATCGGCGCGCTCGCGCCCGATGCACGGCAGCAGCGCGCGCTCGGCCAGCGACATGCCGGCCAGTTCCTGGCTGATCGCGCGCATCGCCGCGGCGGGCGCGATCAGCCCGTCGACCTGCGAACGGTCGTAGCGCTCCAGCCCCAGGTGCACGCTCGCCAGCGTCGTGACCGTGCCGCTGGTCCCCAGCATCCGCGGCACGCTGGTCAGCGCCGGCAGCCGCGCGGCGAAGGGGGCGAAGCTTTCCGCCACCAGCGCGCGCATCCGCCGGTACGCCGCGGCGCGTTCCTCCGCGGTCCGCCCGCCGCCCGCGCTTTCGGTCAGCGACACCACGCCCCAGGGCGCGGAATGCCAGTCGCGCACGCGCGGCACCGGCGTGTCGCCGTCGACCAGCACCAGTTCGGTCGACCCCCCGCCGATGTCGAAGACCAGCGCCGGCCCCGTCCCCGGCTCCAGCAGCGCGTGGCAGCCGAGCACCGCGAGCCGCGCCTCCTCCTCCGCGGAGATGATGTCGAGGTGGATGCCGGTTTCCTCCAGCGCGCGCGCGATGAAGCGCGTGCCGTTGCTGGCGCGGCGGCACGCCTCGGTCGCGACCGAGCGCGCGAGGCGGACGTTGCGGCGCTTCAGCTTGTCGGCGCACACCTTCAGCGCGGCGATGGTGCGCTCGATCGCGGCATCCGACAGCGCGCCCGACGCCGACAGCCCCTCGCCCAGCCGCACGATGCGCGAGAAGGCGTCCACCACCGCGAACCCGTCACCCTGCGGGCGCGCGATCAGCAGGCGGCAGTTGTTGGTGCCGAGGTCGAGCGCGGCATAATGCCGCGGGGCGCCGCGCGCATGCCGCGGCGCGGGAAGTGCCGAACGGGCAGGGCCCTGACCCTGCCGGCGCGGCAATTGGGCGGGATATTCCACCATTGCCGTCAATTTCCTGTCTCTTCCGCCCCGCCGCCCGCGTCGGATGTCGCGGGCGCCGGCCGGTGCTTGGGCGCCAGGCTACACACTCGCCGCCGACACGGCAAGTTGGCCATCCACAGGCCACCGCACCGACACGAATCGGGTTGACCCGCGGGGGCGACCGGCCTAGAGACGCCGCCTCGTTGCCCGATCCTCTAATGGTAAGAGAGCGGACTCTGACTCCGTCAATCAAGGTTCGAATCCTTGTCGGGCATCCACCTTCTCCATCCTTAATCTCTTTCGCAGTGCGCCGAAGGGTCGGGACCGCTCGATAGGCGGAGCGCCTCGTCGCATTTTGATCGCAAGCCGCTGCCGGCCGGCCGCAGCGCGGCTAGTCGGGTGTCGGATGCAAGGGGCTGTCATGACGACGATCGTCACCGGAACGACGACGAACCAGGTTCCGTTCGCGCGGGTCGGCGAACGGCCGACCATGGTCGTGCTCAACGGCGGGCAGGGGTTCGTGCGGCAATCCTCCCCCGAGCGGCTGGAGCGTGACGCGCGGCGCATGGCCAAGGTGTTGCCCAGGGGACGATCGTTCGTCCTGCTCAACTATCGACCCGATCCGCCCGCCGGGCTCTCGATCGATGACGTGACCTTCGCCACGTCGCTCGCTGTCGCAGAGACGGCGCCTGACCAGCCGCTCGATCTGATCGGCGTGTCGTACGGCGGCATGGTGGCGTGTCGGCTCGCCGCGGCGCGGCCGGCGGCATTCCGGCGAATGGTGCTGCTGGCGAGCGGCGAACGGTTCTCGCCGGCCGGAGCGGCCCATATCGCGCGCCAGATCGCCTGTCTGGAAGCCGGCGACGTGACGGGCTTCACCCGCGCGTTCGGCCGTCTGTTCCGACGTCGCCCGTACAACTGGCTGATGACGGCCATGATCCGGCTGGGCGGCGACCGCGTCGCGCGCGGGATGGCGCCGGGGCCAAGTATCGTCCGCTATCTGACCGCGATGCTGGAGGCCCCGCGCGTTGAGCTCGCGCGCATTTCCACCCCGACGCTGGTCATCGGCGGCGCGCGCGATCAGTTCTTCGGCGACGGCAGCATGGAGGAGACCGCCGCCGCCATCCCGGGTGCCGACCTGCGCGCATTCGCGGATGAGACGCACATGGCGCCGATCGAGATCGCCGACGCCGTGGCGAAGGAGATCACCCTCTTCCTGGGCGACCCCGACGACGTCGAACACGCCGCGGGGTACTGACGCGGGCGCGGCCGCCGTGGCGACCGCGCTCGAGATCGCTCACCCCCCGTTGACGATCACCGTCACCGCGCGGCGGTTCTGCGCCCAGCTCGCCTCGTCGGAGCCGAGCGCGACGGGGCGTTCCTTGCCGTAGCTGATCGTCGTGATCCGCGAGGGCGAGACGCCGCGGGCGGCGAGATAGTTCTTCGCGGCGTTCGCGCGGCGGTCGCCGAGCGCGAGATTGTATTCGCGCGTGCCGCGTTCGTCGGCATGGCCCTCCACCGTGATCGTCACGTTGGGGTAGCGCAGCAACCACTCCGCCTGCGTGTCGAGGATCGCGCGCGCGGTCGCGTCGATGTCGTACATGTCGAGCCCGAAGAGCACCGTGTCGCTCTGCGCCGTGCGCTTGAAATCCGCCGCGGAGCCGGGGGCGATGCCGCCGTTCGGGTCGACCGGCCCGGTGGTCGGTGCGGGCGGCGGCGTCTGGCCCGGTGCAGGCGGCAGTACCTCGGGCCGCTTCTTCGAACAGGCCGCGGTCGCGACCAGCGCGGTCGCCATCAGGATCGTGGTGGTCAGTCTTGCCATCGGTCAATCTCCCTACCGATTGAAACGTGTCAGGGGCGTAATGGTCCCCACGCGGGGTCGGAGCCGTCGAGCGGGGTCGGGATGCGGCGCTCGTTCACCCCGGTCAGGTCGACCATCCACAGGTCGGCCTTGCCGGCATTGCCCTGCCCCTGGCGGAAGAAGGTGAGGACGCGACCGTTCGGGCTCCACGAGGGCCCCTCGTCCTGCCAGCTGTTGGTGAGCAGCTTCTCGCCCGATCCGCTGGGGCTCATGATGCCGATGCGGAATGCGCCCGCGATCTTCGTGAAGGCGATCAGGTCGCCGCGCGGGCTCCACACCGGCGTCGCATAGCGCCCGCCGCCGAAGCTGATGCGCTGCTGGTTCGAGCCGTCCGCGTTCATGACGTAGAGCTGCTGTCCGCCCGAACGGTCGCTTTCGAAGACGATCTTCGACCCATCGGGCGAATAGCTGCCGCCGGTGTCGATGCCGGGTGCGGTGGTCAGCCGCTGCGGCGTGCCGCCGCCGGCGGCGACGCGGTAGAGATCGGTGTTGCCGCCGGTCGCCATCGAGAACAGGATCCAGCGGCCATCGGGCGAGAAGCGCGGCGCGAAGGTGGTGGCGACGTTCTGCACCACCAGCCGCTGCCGCCCCGAGCCGATGTCGTAGACGTAGATCGCGGGCGCCTTGCCCACATAGCTCATATAGACGATCGACTGCTGGTTGGGCGCGAACCGCGGCGTCAGCACGATCGACGAGCCCGCGGTCAGGAAGCGGTGGTTGGCGCCGTCCTGGTCCATGATCGCGAGGCGCTTGATGCGGTTGCCCTTGGGTCCGGTCTCGCTGACATAGACGATGCGGCTGTCGAAATAGGGGCCCTCGCCGGTCAGCCGGGTATAGACCATGTCGGCGCATTTGTGCGCGGCACGCCGCCAGTCCGACGGCGGCACGACGAAGCCCTGCCGCGTCAGCTCGGTCTGTGCCGAGACGTCGTAGAGGTAGCAGCCGACCGTCAGCGTACCGTCGCCGTTGGCGCGGATATAGCCCTGCACCAGCGCCTGCGCGCCCGACCCGCCCCAATAGTCGAAGGCGGGCGCGGTCACCTCCGGGAAGGCGATGCTGCGCAGCCGCGCGGGCGCGAGCGGGGTGAAGAGCCCGGAGTTGCGCAGGTCGTTGGCGACGATCTCCGACAATTGACGGCCGAGCTGGTCGGTCGAGCCCGCCGGCGTCTGCACCACCGCCTGCGTCGGCATCGGCGGGATCGCGATCGGCATCGGCGCGCTGATACCGCCGGTGACGTCGACCTCCAGCGGCGGCGGGGTCTGCCCCGCGGGCACCGCCGCGCCCGCGGGGGGCTGGAGCGTCACCGGGGGCACGTCCTGCGCCAGCGCCGGGGTGGCGACCGCGGTGGCGGCAGCGAGAAGGAGGAACCGGAATCGCATCAGCGCAGCTTCCAATTGTAGTTGATGTTGCTCCACCCCCCGTTGGCGGTGGCATAATATTCGGCGGGCAGTTTCAACGGCGAACACCCCTTGAACGCCGCAACGCCCAGATCGACCACGCGGCGCGCATAGCGGCGGTTGTCGTCGTCGACGCCGGCCTGCCGCACCACGGTCGGCGTGGCGGACAGCGTCCCGTCGCGGTTGAGCCGCAGGTTGAGCGTGGTGACGATCTGGTTCGCGCCGGGGCCGGGATCGACCTGGCGGTCGGCGCAGGGCTGGATCTGGCGCGCGATCGCCTGGACGATCGAAGCGAGCGCCTTGCCATCGATCTTCGCCGCGGCGGGGGGCGCGTCGCTGTCGCGCGCCTTGCTGGGCTCCGCGGTCAGGCCTTTCAGGAAATCGTCGCCCAGCCGGCTGCCGCGCGGGCGCGTGGCGGTCGCGGCCTGCGTCTTGCCGTTGCCCTTGGATGCGGCGGGCTTGGCCGCGGGTTTGCTGGCGGAGGATGCGCTCTGCTGCCTGGCGGGCGCGGGCTTGGCGGGGGCCTTTTCCGCCGCGGGGGTGGCGGGCTTGGGCCTGGCCTGCGGCGCGGGCCTGGGCGCCGGAGCGGGCCTGGGCGCAGGCTTGGCCGGCGCGGGTTTGGGCGGGGTCGGCTTCGGCGGGGCGGGCGCGGGCTTCGGCTCGGGCGCGGGGGCCGGTTTGGGCGCGGGCTCGAGCGCGGGCGCTTCCTCGGGCGTCGGGGGCGGCGCCTCCTCGGGCTCGCCGACGTCGGGGGCGATCGCCTGCGACGCCTGTTCCGTCGTCGCCGGAGCCGCAGCCTCCAGCGCGACGTCCTTGACCAGGCTGACCTCGACCGGGGCCGGCTTCGGCTTGAGCGGGTCGGGCGTGTCGAGGAAGCCGACCGACAGCAGGCCGAAGAGCACGACATGCCCCGCGACGGCCCCGGCCAGCCCGATCTTCTCGGCGCGCTCCAACCTCTTATTCCTCGCCCACCGTCACCAGCGCGACCCGGTTCAGCCCGGCGGCGTTGAGCAGCCCCATCACCCGCATCACCCGGCCGTAGTCGAGCCCGCGGTCGGCGCGCAGCAGCACCTGCGGCGGCTGCCCGGCGGGGGCGCGCGCGACGACCTGGTCCAGCCGCTGCGCCAGCGCGTCGGCGGACACCTCCTCCTTGGCGAGGAAGATGCGCCCATCGGCGTCCATCGAGATCTCGGTCGGCTGCTGGTCCTGCTCCAGCGGCTTGGCGCGGCTGTCGGGCAGGTTCACCGGCACGCCCTGCGTCAGCAGCGGCGCTGTGACCATGAAGATGATGAGCAGCACCAGCATGACGTCGACCAGCGGCGTCACGTTGATGTCCGCCATCGGCGCGCGGCGGCCTTTCCCGCGCGCGGAGGGCAGGTGCATCGCCATCAGCGCTCGCCGTCGAGCTGGCGCGAGAGCGTCGCGTGGAACGCATCGGCGAAGCGCATCAGCCGCGCCTCGATCCGGTTGATCGCGTGGCTGAAGCGATTGTAGGCGATCACCGCGGGGATGGCGGCGAACAGCCCGATCGCGGTCGCGAACAGCGCCTCCGCGATGCCCGGCGCGACCACCGCCAGGCTGGTGTTCTGCGCGCTGGCGATCGAGGTGAAGCTGCGCATGATGCCCCAGACGGTGCCGAACAGCCCGACGAACGGCGCCACCGACCCGACCGTCGCCAGCACGTTGAGCCGGTCGGACAACTGGTCCACCTCACGCGCGACCGCGCTCGCCATCACCGTGCCCAGCCGCTCGCGCACGCCCTCGCGGTCGATGCGGTTGCCGTGGGTGGAGCGGCGCCACTCTGTCACCCCCGCCTCCAGCACGCGCGCGGAGGGCAGGTCGGCCTGCCCCTTGGCACGGAAGAAGGCGTCGATATCGTCCGCGGCCCAGAACTCGCGCTCGAACGTCTCCGCCGCCTTGCGCGTACGCCCCAGCTTCACCCAGGAGGCGATGATGATCGCCCAGGTCCAGATGCTGGCGGCCAGCAGCCCCAGCATCACCGCCTTCACCACCCAGTCGGCCTGAAGGAACAGCGCGATCGGCGACAGCGTGGCGGCGTCGGTCTGCAAAATCGGATTCAAGGCGTATCTTCCCCTGGAGTCACGAGGCGGCGGAACAGGTCGACCCACGCCACGGGCTGGCGACGCGGACGACCATCGGCCCCCACCAACGCGGCGGTGACGCGGGCGTCGGTCAGCAATTCCCCGCCCCGGCTGACTGTCTGATGAATGACGACGCTGGCGGCGCGCACCTGCACCACGCGGCTTTCCACCAGCAACGCATCGTCGAGCCGCGCAGGCGCGCGGTAGCGGATGGCCAGATCGGTGATGGCATAGGCGCCGCCCCCGCCCTCGAAGTGCGCGCGCTGGTCGATGCCCGCGACGCGCAGCAGGTCGGAACGCGCACGCTCCATATATCTCAGATAGTTGGCGTGATAGACCACGGAGGACAGGTCGGTGTCCTCGAAATAGACGCGCAGCGGGAACAGGTGCACGGCGCCCTCGAAACGTCCCTGCGCGGGCTGGTCCTGACCGTCCGCCATCATCGACGAAGCGTTAACCGATGGGGAGTCGCAGGGGAACCCCGGATGAGGGGGAGGCACGCGTGTTCCCCTTTGTCATGCCGGGCTTGTCCCGGCATCCAGGGTTCCGCGCGCCCCACGCCTGACGGTACGCGGAACCCTGGATCCCGGAACAAGTCCGGGGTGACGGACGGGCTACGCCTTCAGATCCTTGAACGCGGCATCCTTGTCGGTGCGGATCTCGCCGGGCAGGCCCAGCACGCGTTCGGCGATGATGTTCTTCAGGATCTCGTCGGTGCCGCCCGCGATGCGCAAGCCGGGCGCGTTCATCACCGCGGACTGGAACAGCCCCTTGAGCGGCGCGAGCGCCGGATCGGCGATGATGCCGAACTGATCCTCCGCCTCGACCGCGGAATTGCCGATGTCCTGCAGCTGGTTGGCGGCGATGATCTTGCCGATCGAGCTTTCCGGCCCCGGCGTCTGCCCGCGGCTGAGCGCGGTGATCGTGCGCATCCGCGTGTTGCGCAGCCCCTCCGACTGGACCCACCAGTCGGCCAGCTTCTGGCGGAAGGCGGGTTCCTGGAGCAGCGTACCCTCCGCCGCGTCGATCTCGCGCGCCAGCTTCAGGATTTCCTTCGGCCCCGCACCGCCGCCGCCGCCGACCGCGAGGCGCTCGTTCATCAGCGTGACCAGCGCCACCTTCCAGCCGGCATCGACCTCGCCCAGCCGCTGCGCGTCGGGGATGCGGACGTCGGTGAAATACACCTCGTTGAAGTTGGAGCCGCCCGACATCTGGTGGATCGGGCGGATCTCGACGCCGGGCGAGCGCAGGTCGAGCCAGAACATCGTCAGCCCCTTGTGCTTGGGCACGTCGGGGTTGGTGCGGACCAGCAGGATGCCATAATCCGAATAATGCGCGCCCGAGGTCCAGACCTTCTGGCCGTTGACCACCCAGTCGTCGCCGTCCCTGACGGCACGCGTCCGGATCGCCGCCACGTCGGAACCGCCAGCGGGTTCGGAGAAGAGCTGCGACCAGATTTCCTCGCCGCGCAGCGCCGGGCCGACGAAGCGCTCCTTCGTCGCCTGATCCGCGAACGCCATCACGGTGGGGACGCACATGCCCAGCCCGATCGTGAAATAGCCGTACTGGACCGGGTGCTTCGCTTCCTCCTGGCCGAAGATCACCGACTGGATCGGGGTGCCGCCGCCGCCGCCCCATTCCTTCGGCCAGGTGATCTGCGCATAGCCGGCCGCGGCCTTGCGCGCCTGCCACGCGCGTGCGGCGGCCATGTCGTCGGCATGGCCCTGCGCCTTGTGCTCGGCGACGTTGCTCTCCAGCCAGTCGCGGGCGCGGGTGCGATAGGCGGCTTCCTCTGGGGTGTCGTTGAAATCCATGATGTTTCGTCCTCTCACCTCCGTTCGCGCCGAGCGAAGTCGAAGCGTACGCGCGTGCCCTTCGACGTCGCTCGGGGCGAACGGATGTTGTTTCGTTACGCGGCGTTGCGCTGTTCGAGCTGGGTGACCAGCCGCTCGCGCCAGGTGGACGGGGCGCCGGCGACCAGCGACAGCTGGCGCGAGCGGCGGTAGTGGAGCTGGGGGTCGGCCTCCCAGGTGAAGCCGATGCCGCCGTGCGTCTGGATATTCTCCTTCGACGCGAACCAGTACGCCTCGCTCGCCGCGACGCGCGCGGTGGCGGCGGCGAGCGGCAGTTCGGCGGCGCCGGCGTTCAGCGCCCAGGCGCCGTAATAGGCGTTGGAGCGCGCGATCTCGTTCTTGACATAGATGTCGGCCAGCTTGTGCTTGATCGCCTGATAGCCCGCGATCGGGCGGCCGAACGCCTGCCGGTCGAGCGCATAGGCCTTCGCCATCTCCAGCGCGCGATCGGCGCCGCCGAGCTGTTCGAAGGCGAGCAGGACCGCGGCCCGGTCGAACACCTGGCTCATCGCGGACAGGCCGTCCTCGTCGCCCAGCCGCTCGCAGTCGTTGTCGGCGAAGGTGACGCGCGCGGCGCTGCGGGTGGGGTCGAGGGTGGTCAGCACCTCCGATTCGACCGGCCCCTCGACCAGATACAGGCCGTCCTTCGCCAGCACGACCAAGAGGTTGGCGATATTGCCGTCGGTGACGGGGATCTTCGTTCCCGTGATGCGGTTGCCCACGACGGAGGTGCGGATGCTGGTCGATGTGACCGGCCCCGGCCCCTCCGACGTCGCGAAGGCGCCGATCACCTCGCCGCTCGCGATCTTCGGCAGCCATTTCGCCTTCTGCGCCTCGCTGCCCAGCAGCATCAGCGCCTCGGCGACGAAATAGACGGTCGAGGCGAAGGGGATCGGCGCGACCGCGCGGCCCAGCTCCTCCGCCAGCGCGCACAGCTCGACGTGGCCGAGCCCGAGCCCGCCGTACTGCTCGGGGATCGCCGCGCCCAGCCAGCCCTGCTCCGCGACGCCGCGCCACAGCGCCTCGTCATAATGGCGCGTATCGTCGTCGAGCACGCCGCGCACGACCGTCACCGGGCATTTGGCGTCGAGGAACTTGCGCGCCTCGTCCTTCAGCATCTTCTGATCGTCGGAATAGTCGAAGTTCACGAGCGCCTCCTCACTTCGGCTGCATGCGGATGGCGCCGTCCAGGCGGACGTCCTCGCCGTTGAAATAGCTGTTGCGGATCATCTCCAGCGCGAGGCGGGCATATTCCTCCGCCAGCCCCAGCCGCTTGGGGAACGGCACCATCGCCGACAGCGCCGCCTTCACCTGCGGCTTGGCGCGGCCCAGCAGCGGCGTGTCGAAGATGCCGGGCAGGATCGTGTTGCAGCGGATGCCCTCGCCCGACAGGTCGCGCGCGACGACCAGCGTCATGCCGATCACGCCGGCCTTGGCGGAGGCATAGGCGACCTGCCCGATCTGCCCCTCCTCGCCCGCGACGCTGGCGGTATTGACGATCGCGCCGCGGTCGCCGTCGTCGGTCGGGGGCAGCGTCATCATCCCCGCCGCCGCGCCGACCAGGCAGCGGAACGAGCCCACGAGGTTGAGCTCCAGCGTCTTCTGGAAATTCTCGATCGGATACGGCGTGATCGAACCGTCCTCCCTCGACCGGGCGACGGTCTTGTTGGGGCCGCCGAAGCCGCCGCCGGCGCAGTTGACGAGGACGCGCTCCTGCCCGTTGGCGGCGCGCGCGGCGGCGAAGCCGGCGTCGACCGAGGCCTGGTCCATCACGTCGACCTCGCACCAGGTCGCGCCGATCTCCGCGGCGACCTGCGGCCCGATGTCGGCGTTCTTGTCGAACAGCGCCACCTTGCAGCCATGCGCGATCAGCGCCTCCGCGGTGGCGCGGCCGAGCCCGGAAGCGCCGCCGGTGACGATCGCCGCGATGTCGGGGCCTAGTTTCACGTCCCTCTCCTTTGATTCCCGCGGGGTTATGCCCCGTCGCATCGACGTAACATCTGTTATGGAGGGGGCGGGGTCAAGGGGTCAGGAGGTGGAGCGTTGCCAATTGCGCCACCGTCACCCCCGCGGAGGCGGGGATCCAGAGACGCTGACGGCCGGACGAGAACCGGGAGATCAGCGCGTCCGGATTCCCGCCTTCGCGGGAATGACGGGTCGGCGGGGTGGTTCGCTTGCCCGTCATGCCGGACTCGTTCCGGTATCCACGGTGCCACGTACCGTCAGGCCGGTTGGATGCGCGGACGGCCGTTGCAAAACGGGTGCGACGGCACCGAGCCCACGCCGTGCTCCTGCGCAGGCAGGAGCCCAGGGCCAGGCAGAACAACGCTTATGGGACCTGCAACCCTGGGCTCCTGCCTGCGCAGGAGCACGGTACAGCCTTTTGCAAAGGTCCCGCGCGAGCCCGGGTGACGGTGCGCGGGGGTGGGTTACGCCACGATCCGCACCGGCACCGATTTCGCCGCGGGGACGTGGCTTTCCTCGGCGTGGTGGTCGAGCGGGATCAGCGGATTGCACTCGGGGTAATAGGCCGCGATGCACCCCGGGGGGACGTCGTATTCGACCACGATCAGGTCGCCCACGCGGCGGTCGTGATTGTCCCCCGCATCGGTCGCGAGCGTCACCTTCTGCCCGGCGGCCAGCCCGGAGGCCGCGATGTCGTCGCGGTTCATCAGCACCACCTGCCGCGTACCGTTGATGCCGCGGAAGCGGTCGGAATAGCCGTAGATCGTCGTGTTGAACTGGTCATTCGAGCGCAGCGTCAGCAGGCGGTAGCGACCGTCCGCCGCGGCGAAGCCGGTCGCGTTCAACTCCTGCGGCACCATGAATTCGGCGCGCCCCGAGGGGGTGTCGAATTCGCGCCCGGCGGCCTTGTTGCCCTTCCAGAAGCCGTGCGGCTCCTCCGCCAGCCGCTCGTTGAAGCGCGCGAAGAAGTCGGGGAAGACCTTCGCGATCTCGTCGCGGACCAGCGCATAGTCGCCGACCCACGCGTCCCACGGCACCGCGGGGTTGGCGGGCAGCAGCGCCGACGCGATGCCCGCGACGATCGCGGGCTCGGACAGCAGGTGCGGGCTGGCGGGCTCCACCTTGCCGAGCGAGGCATGGATGACGCTGGTCGAATCCTCGACCGTGACGCGCTGCGGGCCGGTCGCCTGGATGTCCTGCTCGATCCGGCCGAGGCACGGCAGCAGCCACGTATCGCCCGCGGCGGGGAGCAGGTGGCTGCGGTTGAGCTTGGTCGCGATCTGCACCGACAGGTCCAGCCGCCGCCAGCCGTCCTCGACCAGCTCCGTCTCCGGCACCGCGCGCGCGAAATTGCCGCCGAGCGACAGGAACGCCTTCACCGTCCCGTCGATGATCCCGCGGCAGGCCTCCACCGTATCGAGCCCCTTTTCGGTCGGCGCGTCGAAGCCATAGACTTCCCTGAGCTTCTCGACCGGGGCCAGCTCGGTCTTCTCGGTGATGCCGACGGTGCGCTGGCCCTGCACGTTGCTGTGCCCGCGCACGGGGCACGGGCCGGCGCCCGGCTTGCCGATGTTGCCGCGCATCAGCAGCAGGTTGACGAGCATGCGGACGTTGTCGACGCCCTTCACATGCTGGGTCAGCCCCATGCCGTAGATCGCGATCGTCGCCGTCGACCGGGCATAGGCCGCCGCCGCGCGTTCGATCGCGGCGCGGGCGAGGCCGGATTCGCGCTCGATCTCGTCCCACGCGGTCGCGCGGACCTTCTCGGCGAAGGGCGCGAAATCGTGCGTGTGGCGCGCGACGAAATCATGGTCGACCGCGTCGTGGTCGAGCAGATATTTGGCGATCCCCATCATCGCGGCGATGTCGCCGCCGGCCTTCACCTGATGATATTGGGTGGCGATCGGGGTTTCCTTGCCCGTCGCCATCTCGATCGGATTCTGCGGATCGGTGAACCGCTCCAGCCCGCGTTCGCGCAAGGGATTGAAGACGATGATCTGCGCACCGCGCTTGTGGACGCTGCGCAGCTGGTGGAGCATCCGCGGGCTGTTGGTGGCGACGTTCTGCCCGAAATGCAGGATGCAGTCGCACGCGTCGAAATCCTCGATCCGGGTGGTCCCGACCGGAACGCCGATCGCCGCCTTCAACCCGACCGAGGTCGATTCGTGGCACATGTTGGAACTGTCGGGCAGGTTCTGGTTGCCGTAGAGGCGCGCCATCAGCTGCCACATGTAGGACGTCTCCAGGCTGGCGCGGCCCGAGGCGTAGAAGACGACCGACTTGGGGTTCAGCGGTTTCAGCCGCGCGGCGATCGCGGCGAACGCCTCTTCCCATGGCGCAACGACATATTTGTCGCTGGCCGAATCGTATTTCATCGGATGGGTGAGACGCCCGGCCTCCTCCAGCCGATAGTCGCTCCAGGTGCGCAGCTCGCTGAGCGTGTGGCGACGGAAGAAATCGGGGGTGACGCGCTGGCTGGTGATCTCCCACGCGGTCGCCTTCGCGCCGTTCTCGCAGAATTCGGCCGGGTGCGGCGGGTGCGGCTTGGCCCAGGCGCAGCTGACGCAGGCGAAGCCGCCGGGCTTGTTCTGGCGCAGCAGCTCCGCGGAGGTGACGGCCACGTTCTGCTCGCGCGGGATGATGTCGGCGAGCGACTTCACCGAGCCCCAGCCGCCGGCCGGGCCGTCATAGGGGGTGAAATCGGGGCGATCGTCGTGCTGCTGGGTCATGCCGGTCCTAACGAACGGGATCGGAAAAGAGCACCGCGTCGTCACGCGCGAGGCTGACGAGCGTCAGCCCGGCGGCGGCGGCACGGGCGAGCGCGAGGTCGGTGGCGGCCGACACGGTGGCGAGCAGCGGGCAGCCGCTGAGCGCGGCCTTCTCCACCAGCTCGTAGGAGCAGCGCGAGGACAGCAGCGCGAAGCCGCCGTCCCAGGCGAGCCCCCGCCGCGCCATCGCGCCGATCAGCTTGTCGAAGGCATTGTGGCGGCCGACGTCCTCGCGCGCGAGGCGGATCGTGCCGTCCGCGGCACAGAGCATCGCGGCATGCGCGGCGCCGGTGGCGCGGTTGAGCGGCTGATGCGCGCGCATCCGCGCCAGCGCGGCGAAGATCGCGGCCGCGTCCGGGGCGGCGGTGGGGACGCGGGGGAGCGGGCGGTGGACCGCGTCGAGATTGTCCATCCCGCACAATCCGCACGAACTGTCGGCGGTGCGGCGGCGGATGCGGTCGGCGAGCGCGGCGGCGCGCGCGGGCGGGACCGCCAGGCGCGCGATCACGCCCCGATCGGTGGGGTGGAGATCGAGCGCCGCCATCTCCTCCACCGTATCGACGATGCGTTCCGACAGCGCGAAGCCGGTGACGAAGTCCTCCACATCGGCGGGGGTCGCCATCATCACCGCATAGCCGAGACCGTTCACCTCGATCGCGATCGGATGCTCCGCGATCACCGCGCGCGGGTGCGGCGTGGCGGTGCCGTCGGCGGCGACGCGGCGGAAGGTGCGATCCATCGCCTCCTCCTGCCCTGCCCGACGCGCGCGGCCAAGGCGGTTGCAGGATAACTTTAGTTATGTAAGCTCGTGCGCAACGACATGGGAGAGGGTGATGGGCGACTGGCAGGCGCTGACGGTGGAGCATCGCGGCGAGGTCGACTGGGTGACGATGAACCGCCCGGAGCGGCTCAACGCGCTCGACGACGTGCTGGTGGAGGAGCTGTCGCGCTACTTCGGCGATCTGGCGACCGACCGCGGGGTGCGCATCGTGGTGCTGCGGGGCGCGGGGCGCGCGTTCTGCGCCGGGCTCGACCTGCAGGCCGGGGGCAACCGCCAGGACTGGGACACGATCGACCGGCTGCGCCACCAGCGCTCGATCGCGGAGATCGTGATGCGGATGCGCTACGCGCCGCAGCCGATCGTCAGCCTGGTCCACGGGCCCGCGTGCGGGGGCGGGTTCGCGATGGCGCTGGCGAGCGACATCCGCATCGCGGGCGAGAGCGCGCGGATGAACGCGGCGTTCGTGCGGCTGGGGCTGTCGGCGTGCGACATCGGGGTCAGCTATTTCCTGCCCCGGCTGGTGGGCGCGTCGCTGGCCGCCGAGCTGATGCTGACGGGCGACTTCATCCATGCCGAGCGCGCGCTGGCGTGCGGGCTGGTGAGCCGGGTGGTGCCCGACGACCGGATGGAGGAGGCCGCCGCGCCGCTGATCGAGCAGATGCTGACGACCTCGCCGCTGGGGCTCAGGCTGACCAAGGAGGCGCTGCGGATGAGCCTGGACGCGCCGAGCCTCGAATCCGCGATCGCGATGGAGGATCGCAACCAGATCCTGGCGGCGACCAGCCCCGATTTCGGCGAGGGGATCGCCGCCTTCTTCGAGAAGCGGCGACCGGATTACAGCAGGAAGGTGGCATCATGAGCGGGCTGGAAGGGCGCATCGCGCTGGTGACGGGCGGCGGACGCGGGATCGGGCGCGCGATCGCGCTGCGACTCGCGGCGGACGGCGCGGACGTGGCGGTGAACTATCGCCGCGATGCCGACGCCGCCGCAGAGGTGGTGGCGCAGATCGAGGCGATGGGGCGGCGCGCGCGCGCCTATGCCGCGTCGGTCGATCGGTTCGAGGAATGCGAGGCGCTGGTGCGCGCGGTCGAGGCGGACTTCGGCGCGGTCGACATCCTGGTCAACAACGCCGGGATCGCGAGTCGCGGGCAGTCGGTCGCGGATACCGATCCGGGCGAGCTGGAGCGCGTGCTGCGCACGCATGCGATGGCGCCGCACTTCATGGCAAAGCTGGTGCTGCCGAAGATGCGCACGCGCCCGCGCGGCGACATCGTGATGATCTCGTCCGTGGCGACCCTCTATCACGCGCCCAACGGCGCGCCGTACAACATGGGGAAGGCGGCGATGGACGCGCTCGCCTGGACGCTCGCCAAGGAGGAGCGGCGGCACAACGTCCGCACCAACATCGTCGCCCCCGGGCTGACCGTGACCGACATGGGCGAGCGGCTGGCCAGGGCGACCCGCGGCGTGGCGGACATCCACGACCTGGCCGCGCAATCGCCGTTCGGGCGGGTGTCGACGCCGGAGGACGTGGCGGCGGCGGTCGCCTTCTTCGTCTCGGCGGACGCGGACTATGTCAACGGGCAGCGGGTGTGCCTGCACGGCGGGGGCTAAGCGCCTGATTGATCGAGGTTGTGGCGGGATTGTGGCAGAGGTGCATGATGCACGGCGTCAAAGAAGGAGGGCCATCATGTCCCACGACGCCGACGACGCCGCTTACTATCGCCGCCGCTCCGAGGAGGAACGCGCCCGCGCCCGCCACGCGGCGGGCACGCCGATCCGGCGACTGCACCTCGACCTGGCGGAGCGCTACGCCAACCGGGTGCGCGAGGTGCTGGCGCGGGGAACGGCGCGGACATAGGCGAGCCTCGTCACCCCGGCTTGACCGAGACCTCTGCGAAACTCGGTTCCTTGTTCCCCGGCGACGGCCGAGGCCCAGCTGGGGTACAGTGGTAACAGACGGAGAAGCCGCGCCAACTGGGGCCCGGCCTTCGCGGGGCCTTCGCGGGGCCTTTGCAAAAACGGGTGCAACGGCGCCACGTACCGGCCGTGCTCCTGCCTTCGCAGGAGCACGGTGGAGACTTTTGCAAAGGTCCCGCCTTCGCCGGGGAACGGCAAATTTGTCGAGCGATCCACGACTTTCGCGGAGGTCTCGGCTTGACCCGGGGTGGCGGGTGGGAAGCGGGAGTGCTCACTCCACCCGGTAGTGGATCGGCTTGAACGAGCCGCCGTTGGAGGCCGGCGCGGAACAGGCGGTCAGCCCGATCACCAGGTCCATCATCGCGCGCAGCACGATGCGGTCGCCCGCGACGCTGGTGGGGGGAAGCACCTCCAGCCGCCCCGTCGCACCGTCGACCGGCACGTTCATGAAGCAGTTGAACGCGGTCGGGATCATGTCCTCGGTCACGCCGTACGGCGCCAGCGCCTCCGCCAGATTGCCGAAGCAGCCGCGATGCGGCGGCAGGTCGGGGTAGAAATGGTGGAACGTATCGTAGGAGCACGGCGTCAGCAGGAAGTCGTGCCGGCCGACGGTATCCTCCTCGATCCGCAGCATCGGGCGCGAGCGGCTGGAATAGAGGATGTGCCCGGTGGTCAGCCGGATCGTCTCGGCATAATCGAACGTCCGCCCCGAGGAGATCACCTCGCGCACGTCCGCGGCGTTGTAGGCGAGCAGGTCGGACACCTGCACCCCGCACGGATCGATCACGGTCAGCGCCTGCCCGGCGTTCAGGCGGAAGGCGGCGCCGCTGCGGGGCGCGATCTCAACCACATCGCTCATGCGTCCTTGCCCCCGGCATAATGGAACGGGCAGCGCCACGCGTCGTCGACCACGCGCCCGCTATATTGCGACGCCTCGCTCACCTCGCCGTGGCGCGCCAGCATCGGGTTGCGCGAGCCCGCCAGCGTCTCGTCGCGCGTCATGATCGCCTCGCGCAGGGTTTCGTACCGGCCATCGGCGCGCAGCCGCGTGAACTGGTCGTGGAGGTTGAAGACCAGCGCCGGGCGCGCGAAGCGGCGCGCCGGGCGCGAGGCGTGCGGGTGGAGCCCGACGACGAAGAATCCCTCGCCCCCGAAGCTCAGCGAGAAATGCGGATCGTCGGGATCGGGGCTGACGCGCGGATCGTATCGCTGGCCGCGCCAGGCATCCTTGTCCGACAGCGATTGCAGTCGCGCCCACAGCGCCGCCTCGAACCCCGCCTCGTCCAGATCGCCCGGCCCCTCGAACACGACCGCGAAGCTGCGGAACAGCCCCGGCGCCTCGCGGTAGGCGGCGGCGAAGCGCAGCAGACCGTCATGGATGCGCAGGTCGTCCCACGCGCTGTCGATGCGGTCGCAGGCGAGGACGTGGAGCGTGCCGCGCGCGAGCGCCGCCTTCGCGCCGACGCAGGGGAAGGCGCGATCGCTCACATGCGACTGGAGCAGCGCTTCGAGCTCCGACTGCGCGTCGTGGACCCAGGGGAACAGCGGCGTGGCGGGTGTTGGCATAGGGCCGGGAGTACGGACAAACCCCTGTCACCGTTCCGGAAAAATCGTGCTGATCGGGATCAAGCCGCGCGGTCCTGCGCGTCGCGGGCGCGCTGCGCACCGTCCCGTTCCGATACGTCCCGAAACGGGCGCTGGCGCACGGCCCCGCCCCGACCGACATGCCGGGGATGATTCGCCGCCTGCTCCTGCTCCTCGCGCTCCTTGCCCTGCCGGCGACCGCCGACGCGCGTCAGCCGCTGCCCGAGGTGCACACGATCCTGGATGTCGGGCGCGCGCTGGGGCCCGGCGACTATGTCTGGGACGAGGACGACGTGCCCCCCGGGCGGGCGCGGATCGTCGTCGACCTGACCAGGCGGCGGCTCTACGTCTATCGCGCGGGGGTGGAGATCGGGCGCTCCTACATCGTCATCGGCCCGCCCGAGCAGCCGACGCCGACCGGGCGGTTCCCGATCCTGCAGAAGCATGCCGATCATTATTCCAGCACCTACGACGGCGCGCCGATGCCCTATATGCTGCGGCTGACGTGGGGCGGGGTGGCGATCCACGGCAGCCCGGTGGAGGAGGATTGGGTGACGCACGGCTGTATCGGCGTGCCGACCGCGTTCGCCCGCATCCTCTATGCCCATGCGCGAAAGGGCGACGAGGTGGTCGTCACGCGCCGCTGGCTGCCCGCCGCCTACGACTGACGCGGTTGCGCCGGCGGCGCGGCGCGTTCACGGTGCCGCGATGGGAGCGGGATCGCGCGACGACGGCTGGCGGGTGGAGCGGGCGTGCGCGCTCGCCTGGCCCGCGCGCGAGGAGCTGGCGGTCGGCGGCTGGCGCGTTTCCCGCTCGGGCGGGGGCACGCGCCGCACCAATTCCGCCTCCCCCGCCGGCCCCGGCGCGCGGCTGGACGATGCGACGATCGCCGCGATCCGCGACGCCTATGCCGCGGTCGCGCAGCCCGCGATCGTGCGGGTGCCGACGCTGCTGCCCGGGATCGACACGCGCCTCGACCGCCACGGCTTCCTGCCTGCCGAAGGGCCGACGCTGACGATCGCCTGCGACGTGTTGCCGCGGCGCGGCGACGCCGGCGTCCGCGTGCGCGCCGCGCCCGACGCCGCATGGATCGCGGCGCGGCGGGCGCTGTCGGTGGCGGCGGGCGGGGGCGCGCAGGATCACCTCGCCCCGATCGCCCGGCTGGCCGTGCCCACGGTCTTCGCCGCGACGCAGGTCGAGGGCGCGGTCCGCAGCCTCGCCTTCGCCGCGGTCCACGACGGCCTCGCGATCGTCGAGGCGGTGGCGACCGACGCAGGCTGGCGCGGACGCGGGCTGGCGCGGCGCACCGTGGCCGCGCTGCTCCATGCCACCGCGGCGATCGGCGCGCGCGGCGCCGCGCTCCGGGTCATGGCCGACAATGGTCCCGCCCGCGCGCTGTACCGCGCGCTCGGGTTCGACCGTCATCTCTACGACTATCATTATCGCAGGAGTCCCGCATGACCGCCTTCCGCATGATCGATACCGGCCCCCTGTCGCTGCGCGTGGCGGTGGAGGGCACCGGCCCGCTGGTCGTCATGGTCCACGGCTTTCCCGAAAGCTGGTATTCCTGGCGCCACCAGATCGGCCCCCTCGCCGCCGCCGGGTTCACCGCCGCCGCGATCGACGTGCGCGGCTATGGCGGGTCGGACAAGCCGGAGCCGGTCGAGGCCTATACGCTGGAGGCGATCACCGCCGATGTCGCCGCGGTGGCCGACGCGCTCCAGCCGGGCGAACCCGCGATCCTGCTGGGCCACGACTGGGGCGCGCCGATCGTGTGGAACACCGCGCTTAGTCGCCCCGAGCGGTTCCGCGCGGTCGCGGCGCTGTCGGTGCCGTTCACCGGCGTGCCGCAGCGCCCCTTCACCGAGGTGTTCCGCCGCGCCTTCACCGAGAAGGGGAAGTTCTTCTATCAGGAGTGGTTCCAGGAACCCGGCCGCGCCGAGGCGGAAGCGGAGGCGGACGTGCGCCGCTTCCTGCGCGCCTTCTATTACGCGATCTCGGGCGATGCGCCGCCGGGCACCTGGCCCGACAAGCCCGCGGGCGCGACGCTGCTCGACGGGATGATCGATCCGCCGGTCTTCCCGGCGTGGCTGAGCGACGCGGACCTGGATTATTACGTCGCCGAGTTCGAGGCGTCGGGGCTGCGCGGGCCGCTCAACCGCTATCGCAACCACGAACGCGATTACGAATGGGCGCAGGCGTTCGGCGATCGTCGCATCGAGCAGCCCGCCCTGTTCATCGGCGGGTCGAAGGATCCCGCGACGACGCTGTTCGGCGCGGTGTCCGATCCGGTCGCGGCGATGCGGCCGCACGTCCCCAATGTCGAGGGGCATGTGCTGGAGGGGTGCGGCCACTGGACGCAGCAGGAGCGCCCCGCGGAGGTCAACCGCCTGCTGCTCGACTGGCTGGGGCGGCTGCCGGGTTAACGTCCTTAACCAAACCGGGGGCCGGATTGTTAACCATCTGACCCCTATACCGATTCTCGCGACGGGCCGACGATGCGGCCCCGCGGGGATCGATGATGGACGCATTTTCACGCGTCGTCGCGGATGCGACGGCGGACGAGGTCGACCGGGCGGATGTCGCCACCGGGATCGGCGCACCGACGCACGACGTGGCCGCGGCGTCCGTCCCGGCGGCGGGGCGCAACGGGGCGCTCGCCTCCGCGCTGTTCCTGGCCGCCTGCGGGGCGGAAAAGGCCGGATCGTCCACCGCGGCGGCGTCGTCGGGGCCGATCGTGGTGGCGACGCCGACCCCGGCGGCCACGCCGTTGCCCACCCCGCTGCCCACCCCCACGCCGATGCCGTCGCCGACGCCGCTGCCGTCACCGACGCCGTCGCCGCTGCCGACGCCAACCCCGACCCCGTCGCCGGTATCGACCCCGACGCCGGCTCCCTCGCCCACGCCCACGCCCTCGCCGACACCCACCCCCACGCCCGCGCCGACCCCGTCGCAGCCGGTGGAGGTCGCGCCCGCCGCACCGCCCGGCGCGAACGAGGCGAGCCGCTTCCTGGCCCAGACCACCTTCGGCGCGACCCGCGCGGAGATCGACCGCCTGTCCACCCGCGGCTTCTCGGGCTGGCTCGACGACCAGATGTCGATGCCGCGCGCCACCAGCTATTGGGACTGGCTGAAGGCGGGCGGCTACGACGCGGCCGCCAACGTCTTCCAGACGACCGGGTTCGACCCGATGGTGTGGAGCCAGATCATCACCGCGCCGGACCAGCTGCGCCAGCGCGTCATGGCGGCGCTGCTCGACATCTTCGTCATCGGGATCGATTCGCTGACGCTCGGCTGGCGCGCGTTCGCGATGGCGGGCTACATGGACCTGCTCGCCGACAATGCCTTCGGCAACTATCGCACGCTGCTGAGCGCGGTGACGCTGTCGCCCGCGATGGCCAACTATCTCACCTACCTCGACAACCGGAAGGCGAACGCCGCCACCGGCGCGATGCCGGACGAGAATTACGCCCGCGAGCTGATGCAGCTGTTCACGCTGGGCACCCACCGCCTCAACATGGACGGCACCCCGGTCATGGCGAACGGCGCGCCGGTCGAAAGCTACGGTCAGGGCGACGTGACGCAGCTGGCGCGCATCTTCACCGGGCTGCAACTGAGCGGCGCCGCCGACAACAGCGTGCCGGACCGCTTTCGTATGCCGCTGACGATGACCGCCGCCATGCACGAGACGGGCACGTCGACGGTGCTGGGCAGCACGATCAACGGCGCGGCGGGCATGGCCTCGGTGGAGGGGGCGCTCGACGTGATCTTCATGCACCCCAACGTGCCGCCGTTCGTGGCGCGCGCGCTGATCCAGCGGCTGGTCACCAGCAATCCCCCGCCCGCCTATGTCGCGCGCGTCGCCGCCGCCTTCGCCAACGACGGGCTGGGCGTGCGCGGGAACATGGTGGCGGTGATCCGCGCGATCCTGCTCGATCCCTATGCGCGCGACGCGACCGCGCTGACCGCCGCGAGCGCGGGCAAGCTGCGCGATCCGGTCCAGCGGCTGACCGGCTGGGCGCGGATGTTCGGCGTCACCTCGCCATCGAACGCCTGGCCGCTGGGCGACATGTCGTCGATGACCTCGCGGCTGGGTCAATCGATCGGCCACGCGCCGTCGGTCTTCAACTTCTTCCGTCCCGGCTATATCCCGCCCGCGACGTCGCTGGCCGCCGCCGGGCTGGTCGCGCCGGAGATGCAGATCGCCAACGAGCAGAGCGTGATCGCCTATATCAACCTGATGTACGGGCTGATCGCGAACGGCGCCGGCGACATGAAGGCGGACTATACCGCGATCAAGGCGATGGCGGGCGATTCGGCCGAGCTGGTGGGGGAGCTCAACACGGTGCTCGCCGCCGGGCAGCTGTCCGCCGAGACGGTGGCCGCGATCCGCCAGGCGGTCGACAGCATCTCGATGAGTGCCGGCAACGGCGCGATCAACCGGGTCGGCGTCGCGACGCTGCTGACCATGGCCTCCCCCGACTATCTCACGCTGCGGTGACGACGATGCCCATTCATCACGACGAATCGCGCCGCGCCTTCCTGCGCCGCGCCGCCCTCCTGGGCCTGGCGGGCACCGCCGCGCCGTTCGCCGGCACGCTCGGCGCGATCGGCGAGGCCGCCGCCGCGACCGGATCGGGGTACAAGGCGCTGGTCTGCGTCTATCTCGCCGGCGGCTGCGACTATGCCAACACGCTCGTCCCCTACGACCCGTCGAGCTACGACGCCTATGCCAAGGTGCGCGGATCGATCGCGCTGGGGCGCGACACGCTGCTGGCGCTCGACCCCGCCGGGCTGTCGGGCGGGCGGCAATATGCGATGGCGCCCGCGCTGGCGCCGCTCGCGGAACTCTATGCCCAGGGCAAGGTGGCGCCGATCCTGAACGTCGGCACGCTGGTGCAGCCGACGACGAAGGCGCAGTACAACAACAGGTCGGTGCTGCTGCCGCCCAAGCTGTTCAGCCACAACGACCAGTCGAGCTATTTCCAGGCCTCCAACCCCGAAGGCGCGCCGAGCGGCTGGGGCGGGCGGATCGGCGACCTGGTGCAGTCGGGCAACGGCGGCGCCTCGCTGACCTGCATCAACGCCAGCGGCAATGCGGTGTACCTGACCGGACGCCAGGCGGTGCAATATTCGGTCGGCACCGGCGGCCCGATCGCGCTGCTGAGCAGCAGCAAGACGATCTACGGCTCCGCCACCGCGGCGCAGACGCTGCGCGACCTCATCACGCGCGGCCATCCGAACATGCTGGCGAACGAACATGCCCGCGTGTCGAAGCGCGCGCTGGACACGTTCGCGCAGGTCAACGGCGCGCTGGCCAATGCACCCGCGGCCAATTTCACGCTGTTCCCGACCAGCAACAGCCTGGCCGACCAGTTGAAGATGGTCGCGAGGATGATCGCGGTGGCGGGCGACCTGGGCGTGCGACGGCAGGTGTTCTTCGTCTCGATGGGCGGGTTCGACGTCCACGACAACATCCTGACGACGCAGCCGATGCTGCTGGGCAAGGTGGCCGCGGCGATGCGCGCGTTCCACGACACCACCGTCCAGCTGGGCGTGTCGGAGCAGGTGACGACCTTCACCGCGTCCGAATTCGGGCGCACGCTGACCAGCAACGGCGACGGCTCCGACCATGGCTGGGGCAGCATGCATTTCGCGATGGGGGGCGCGGTGAAGGGCGGGCGCAGCTACGGCATCGCGCCGACCGTGGGCATCAACACCAACGACGACGTCGGGCAGGGACGGCTGATCCCGACCACCTCGGTCGATCAATATGCCGCCTCGCTGGCGTCGTGGTTCGGGGTGTCCGCGTCCGACATGCGCACGGTGTTGCCCAACATCGGCAATTACGATGCCTCGTCGTGGAACCTGGGCTTCGTGTAACGGACTCACGCCCGCCGCCCCGGCCTTGAGCGGGATCCCGCTCTAGCAGCCCCACGACGGTAGAAGCGGGACCCCGGGTCAAGCCCGGGGTGACGGGGAGGGTGCTCGCCCCTTTCCTCCTGCCCCTCGGCGGTATAGGGGAAGCGAGGAGTTCGCATGACCACCGCCGCCCCCCTCCTGCCGCCCGCCGACTGGCGCGATTTCCTTGCGCTGACGAAGCCGCGCGTGATGACGCTGGTCGTCTTCACCGGGCTGTGCGGGATGCTGGCGGCGCCGGTGCAGATCCATCCGGTGCTGGGGTTCACCGCGATCCTGTGCATCGCGCTGGGCGCGGGGGCCGCGGGCGCGCTCAACCAATGGTACGAGGCGGACCTGGACGCCGCGATGAAGCGGACCGCGCAGCGCCCGCTGCCCGCAGGGCGGATGGAGCGGCAGTCCGCGCTCCACTTCGGCGTCGGGCTGGGTGCCTTTTCGGTCATCCTGATGGGGCTGGCGGTGAACCTCGCCGCGGCGGTGATCCTGACCGTGTCGATCCTGTTCTACGTCCTCATCTACACCGTCTGGCTGAAGCGGCGGACGCCGCAGAACATCGTCATCGGCGGGGCGGCGGGCGCGTTTCCGCCGCTGATCGGCTGGGCCGCGGCGACGGGGCAGGTCGCGCTGCTGCCGTTCCTGCTGTTCGCGCTCGTCTTCCTGTGGACGCCGCCGCACTTCTGGGCGCTCGCGCTGTTCGTGAAGACCGATTACGCCAACGCCGGGGTGCCGATGCTGCCCGTCGTGGCGGGGGAGGCGGCGACGCGGCGGCAGATCGGGCTCTACACGATCCCGATGGCCGCGGCGGCGGTGCTGCCGTGGCCGCTGGGACTGACCGGCGCGATCTATGGCGTGGTCGCGGTGGCGATGACCGCGGCGTTCTGCGCCCTGGCCGCGCTGGTCGCGGCGGGCGCGACGCGCGGCGACACGCCGATGTTCTGGGAGAAGCGGCTGTTCGCGTTCTCCATCCTGTATCTCTTCGTGATCTTCGGCGCGCTGGTCGCCGATCGGTGGTTCGCATGACACCCCTTCCTCCCCATAACGACGAACAAGACCTGATCCGCCGCCGGCAGAAGGCGCGCGCCACCGTGATGGCGCTGCTGCTCGCCGCGTTCGTGGTGCTGATCTTCTTCATCGCCATCGCCAAGATCCAGCAGGGCATGCCGCACTGATGGCGGCCGCCCCCCGCCCCAACGGCGCCCGGACGACCCGCACCGTGGTGCTCGCGGTGCTGGGCATCTGCTTCATGACCGGGCTCGCCTTCGCCAGCGTGCCGCTCTACCGCCTGTTCTGCGAGGCGACCGGGCTGAACGGCACCACCGGCCGCGGGCTGATCGCGCCGGGCAGCGTCCACCGCAAGATCGAGATCGCGTTCGATGCGAACGTCAACCCCAAGCTGCCGTGGCGCTTCGCCCCCGAGCAGGAGCATGAGACGGTCGAGATCGGCGCGCGCGACATGGCGTTCTTCACCGCGACCAACCGCGGCGCGCAAGCCGTGACGGGGACCGCGACCTACAACGTCACCCCGGCGATCGCGGGCAAGTATTTCACGAAGATCCAGTGCTTCTGCTTCACGCAGCAGACGTTGAAACCGGGCGAGACGCAGCGGATGCCGGTCATCTTCTACGTCGATCCGAAGATCCTGACCGATCCCGACACCCGGGACGTCGAGACGATCACGCTCAGCTATACCTTTTACCCGGTGGATTCCGGGAAGACGGCGGGCTAAGGGCGGAGAAGAAGCGTAACGGGGAGAGCCACGCATGGCGGGCGCGAAGAATCACGACTACCACATCCTGCCACCCAGCCCGTGGCCGTTGCTCAGCTCGTTCGCGGCGCTGGTCCTGGCGACGGGCGGCATCATGTACATGCATGAGGCGGTCGGCGGCGGCTGGGTGTTCCTGATGGGGCTCGCAGGCGTGCTGGCCTGCATGTACGGCTGGTGGCACCAGGTCATCCGCGAGGCGCATGCCGGCGACCACACCCCCGTGGTGCAGCTGCACTTCCGTTACGGCATGATCCTGTTCATCGCCTCCGAGGTGATGTTCTTCGTCGGCTGGTTCTGGGCGTTCTTCGACTTCTCGCTCTTCCCGGTCGCGATGCAGGTCGTCGACGGTCAGGTCGAACGCGCGGCCGAGGGGGCCGCCGCGATCGCCGCGCAATGGCCGCCCAAGGGGCTGGAGGTCATCAACGCGTTCGAGCTGCCGCTGCTCAACACGCTGATCCTGCTGTGCTCGGGCACGACCATCACCTGGGCGCACCACGCGCTGATCCACAACCAGCGCGGCGGCGAGAAGCGCGGGCTGTGGGGCCTGCTGGGCGTGGGCGACCGCGACGGCGTGCTGAAGGGCCTGTGGCTGACGGTGGTGCTGGGGCTGATCTTCAGCTGCATCCAGGCCTATGAGTACATGCACGCGCCGTTCCCCTTCAAGGGGATCAACTATGGCGCCGCCTTCTTCATGGCGACCGGCTTCCACGGCTTCCACGTGCTGGTCGGCACGATCTTCCTGATCGTGAACCTGATCCGCGCCTATCAGGGCGAGTTCACGCCCAAGCAGCATTTCGGGTTCGAGGCGGCGGCCTGGTACTGGCACTTCGTCGACGTGGTGTGGCTGTTCCTCTTCGTCACCGTCTACGTCTGGGGCGGCTGGGGCGCGCCGGTCCACGGCGGGTGAGCGATCGCGACCGGGCGGCGGTGGTGCCGCCGCTTCAGGTCGGGTTGAAAGGACTGTGTCCGCGATGCGGCGCCGCGACCCTGTTCGCCGGCGCCGTTCGCTTTTCCGACCATTGCCGCGCGTGTGGCTTACGCTTCGCCGATTTCAACGTGGGTGACGGGCCGGCGGCGTTCCTGACGCTGATCTGGGGTGCGATCGTCGTGGCGGCCGCGATCACCGTCGAGCTGTCCTTCTCCCCGCCATGGTGGGTCCATGCGCTGCTGTGGATTCCGCTGACGGCCGCCGGCGTCGTCTGGTCGCTGCGCGTGGCGAAGGGATGGCTGATGGCGGCCGAATATCGCAACGCCGCGCGCGAGGGGCGCATCACGCCATGAAGCGGATACCGCTGGTCCCGACGCTGGTCGTCGGCCTCGCGATCGCGGCGATGATCGCGCTGGGCGTGTGGCAGCTGACCGATCGCCTGCCGGCGAAGGAGGCGTATCTCGCCCAATTGGCGGGCAATCCGGCCAGGCCGGCGATGGCATGGCCGCGCGTCCCCGACGATACCATGCTGTTCCGCCGTGCGTCGGCCTTTTGCCTGGAGCCGGTCGGGATCGCGCGCGCCGGCGCGGGCGCGGCGGGGTTCCGGCTGATCGCGACGTGCCGCACCGGCGCGGAGGGGCCGGGCCTGCGCGTCCAGATCGGCACCACGCGCGACCCGGAGGCGAAGGTGGCGTGGGGCGGCGGCGAGGTGAGCGGCTGGATCGCGCACGCCCCCGATGCGCGCCCGCTGATCGCGGGGCTGTTCTCGAAGACGACGCCGGAGTTCCTGCTGGTCGCGGATCGCCCCGCGGCGGGGCTGAACCCCAATGCGCCGCCGGACATCGCCTCGGTCCCCAACAATCACCTTGCCTACGGGGTGCAATGGTTCGTGTTCGCCGCGGTCGCGGCGATCGTCTACGCCTTCGCCCTGCGGCGGCGTGCGAAGGATGCGCCGTCGGCGCACCCCTGAGCGGGCAGCCGTCTGTGTTCGCGCGAAGACGCGAAGACGCGAAGACGATGGTTCACGCGGAGGCGCGGAGACGCGGAGGGGTCGCGCTCTCGGCGACGTGTCCGCGGCAGCGACGAATGGCTTGTTGTCTCCCGGCACCGATGTTCCGCGCGCGACCCCTCCGCGTCTCCGCGTGAACCAAACACGCTGGATACGGGCGGTCCGCTCGCCCGGCACGAACCCTCTTCGCGTCTTCGCGTCTTCGCGCGAACCTAGATCCCCGCCCACCAGTCGTAGTCGACGTTATCCTCCCAATATCCCCCGCGCCCCTTGCCGATGCCCGCAAGCGAATCGACCGCGGTGACGCGCATCAGATATTTGGCGTGCTTGTACCCCAACTGGCGCTCGACCCGCAGCCGCAGCGGTGCGCCGTGCCCGACGTCCAGGAAGCGATCGTTCATCGCCCAGGCGAGGATGGTCTGCGGGTGGAAGGCGTCGACGAGATCGATCGATTCGTAATAGGGTGCGCCGCCGTACAGATCGGCGCAGGTGAAGACGATGTAGCGCGCGCCGTCGCGCACGCCCGCCGCCTTCAGCACCTCGCCCAGCCGCGGCCCCTGCCACTTGCCGATCGCGCTCCACCCCTCGACGCAGTCGTGCCGCGTGATCTGCGCCCGCTGCGGAAAGGCGCCCAGGTCGCTCAGCGACAATCGCAACGGGCGCGCGACATGGCCATCCACCGTCAGCCGCCAGTCGGCGAACCGCCCTGCGCGCAGTGCCGCATATTCGGGCGTTCCCGGATCGCGCGTCCCGTTGGTGCGGAAGCGCGGCGACATCTGATCGGGGCGGAATTCCGGCGCGAGGGCGTCGCGGTGGGAGAGCGCGCGTTGCAGCCCGCGGTGCATGTCCTCCCCCTTGAACAGAATGGTGCGGACCTCGGGCTGCCGGATCACGCGGTCGCATCCCGCCAGCGCCAGCCCGGCACCGCCCGCGATGAGCGTGCGACGACGGATCATTCCGGTACTCTCCAGCGCCCGGTGACGATCGATCGCAGCTCGTTCCACGGTCCCGCCAGGATCACCATCGCCAGATGGACCACGGTGAAGCCCGCGATGGCCGCCATCGCGATGAAGTGGAGCGACCGCGCCGACTGCCGCCCGCCGAACAGGTCGAGCAGCCACGGCCAGATCGCATTCATCCCCGGCGAGAGCGCCAGCCCGGTCACGATCACGAGCGGCAGCAGGACGAACAGGACCGCGACATAGCTGAGCTTCTGCAGGACGTTGTATGCCCCCGGCGCCTCCGGATCGTGGAACCGCAGCGCAAGATGCGCGCGCGCATCGGCGGCGAGATGGGCCGGCGACAGGTCGCGCCGCCGCACGCGCAGATCGCGCGCGATATGGCGGTTGACCAGCGCCACGATCAGATAGGCGAGCAGCGAAAACGCCAGCACCAGCGCGAAGAACAGGTGCCAGCGCCGCGAGATCGCCAGATTGTAGCTCGCCGGGATCGTGATCCACGCCGGAAAGCGCGGCAGCGTGGCCCAGGCGTGGTCGAAATTGGCCCCATAGGCGCCCCAATAGAGCCGCGGATGCGCGTTGGAGATGCCGAGCCCCGACCCGATCAGCACGAACATGCTGACCGCGTTGACAGCGTGCCACACGCGCGTGGACAGCCGGTGACGGCGAATGACGGTTGCTCGCATGGTCATTGCCTAGCAGAACGCACGACATGACCGAATGGCATTCGTACGAACCCGCGCAGGGGCACGGCCTGCGCCACGATCCGCTCAACGCGATCGTCGCACCGCGCCCGATCGGCTGGATCAGCACCGTTTCCGCGCAGGGGGTGCGCAACCTCGCCCCCTACAGCTTCTTCAACCTGTTCGCGTATCGCCCGGCGATCGTCGGCTTCTGCTCGGCAGGGGCCAAGGATTCGCTCGCCAACGCGCAGGCGACGGGCGAGTTCGTCTGGAACCTCGCCACGCGCGATCTGGCCGAAGCGATGAACGCCACCTCCGCCGCGGTGCCCGCGGACCGGGACGAGTTCGCGCTCGCCGGGCTCGATACGCTGCCCTCGACGCGGGTGGCCCCGCCGCGCGTCGCCGCCAGCCCGGTGCAGTTCGAGTGCCAGGTGACGCAGGTCCTGCGCCTGGAGGGAAAGGACGGCGCGGCGATCGACTATTGGATGGTCTTCGGCGAGGCGGTCGCGGTCCACATCGACCGCGCGATGCTGGAGGACGGCATCTACCAGACCGCCCGCGCCCGCCCGATCACCCGCGGTGGCGGCCCGGCGGATTATTTCGAGATCGGCGAGGATGCGCTGTTCCGGATGCGGCGGCCGGACTGACCCCCGTCATCCATAAGCGCGCACGAAGAACACCGCGGTCGTGATGCCCGTGACCAGCAGGGTCCAAATCCGGACCAACCCCGCGGGCAGCCGTCGCCCGACCAGCGCGCCGCCCCAGCCGCCGAGCAGCGCGCCGGCGATCATCGGAGCGGCGGCCTCCCACCGGACCATGCCGGTCGCGACGAACACGATCGCGGCGGCGGCATTGGCGACGCCCAGCATCAGCGTGCGCGGCGCGAACAGCGCGCGCGGACCGATCCCCGCGAGCAGGCCGTAGAGCGCGGTGGTCATCAACCCCACGCCGCCGCCGAAATAGCCGCCATAGACGCCCAGCAGCGCCTGCATCGCCAGCAGCGTGCGCCGACCGATCGTCACCCGGCGTGCCAGCCAGTCGGCCGCACGCTTCCCCGCCAGCATCACCGCCAGCGCGAACAGCAGCAACCACGGGATGATGAGGTCGAACGCCCGCGTCGGGGTGAGCACCAGCAGCGCGCTGCCGACCAGCCCGGCGGCGAACGTGATGCCGCAGAGCAGCCGCCAGTCGACCCCGCCGACCGGCCCCAGCTCCGCCCGGTAGCCCCAGGCGCTCGCCCCCGCGCCCGGCAGCAGCGCCACGTTGGAGGTGGCATTGGCGATGTTCGCGGGGAGCCCGATCGCGATCAGCGCGGGCAGCGTGGCGAAGGTGCCGCCCCCCGCCAGCGCGTTCATCGCGCCCCCCAGCGTACCGGCGGCGAGGGCGAGCAGCATGTCCGATGCGGCGATCATCCGTCGCGTTCCCCGCCCATCGCCGTCGCCCCCTGCCGCAAGTCAAAGGCCCACGCCTTGATAGGCCCGCGGCGACAGGTCAACGCCGACCGCCGCGGCGGCCTCGTCAGCCGAGCGCGGCCTGCTTCTCCTCCGCCAGCCGGTCCAGCTCGGCGCGGGACTTCTTCTCGGCGGCGGTCTTCAGCTGGCCGCACGCCGCATCGATGTCGCGCCCGCGCGGGGTGCGGACGGGCGCGGAAATGCCGCCTTCGAAGATGATCTCGCTGAAGCGCCGCACGCGATCGGGGGTGGAGGTGTCGTAAGGCGCACCGGGCCAGGGGTTGAACGGGATCAGGTTCACCTTGGCGGGCAGCCTGTATTGCTTGAGCAGGCGGACCAGCTCGTGCGCCTCGGCATCCGAATCGTTCTTGTCCTTCAGCATCACATATTCGAACGTGATGCGCCGCGCATTGTTGGCGCCGGGATAGTCCGCGCACGCCTGTAGCAGTTCCTCGATGCCGTATTTGCGGTTGAGCGGCACGATCTCGTCGCGCACCTCCTTCGTCACCGCATGGAGCGACACCGCGAGGTTCACCCCGATCTCCGCACCGGCGCGTGCCATCATCGGCACCACGCCCGAGGTGGAGAGCGTGATCCGCCGCTTGCTGAGCGCGAGGCCGTCACCGTCCATGACGAGCTTCAGCGCGTCGCGCACCGCATCGAAATTGTACAGCGGCTCGCCCATGCCCATCATGACGATGTTGGTGAGCATCCGCCCCTCGGGCTGGCTGGGCCATTCGCCGAGCGCGTCGCGCGCCAGCATGACCTGCCCGACGATCTCGCCCGCGGTCAGGTTGCGCACCAGCCGCATCGTCCCGGTGTGGCAGAAGCGGCAGTTGAGCGTGCATCCCACCTGGCTCGACACGCACAAGGTGCCGCGATCGGCGTCGGGGATGAACACCATCTCGTAATCCTGCGCGTCGTCGCTGCGCAGCAGCCACTTGCGCGTCCCGTCCGACGACACCTGCGCCTCGATCACCTGCGGGCGGCCGATCACGAACCGCTCGGTCAGCCACGGATGCTGCGCCTTGGCGATGTCGGTCATCGCCGCAAAGTCGGTCGCGCCGCGGTTGTAGATCCAGTGCCAGATCTGCTTGGCGCGCAGCTTCGCCTGGCGCGCGTCGAGCCCGGCATCGGCCAGCACCTGCCGCAGCTGCTCGCGCGGCATCCCGATCAGGTCGAGGCGACCATCGGAGCGCGGCACCGCGGCGCGCGGGACGGGCACGGGATCGATGTGCCCGGGAATGGGCATGGCGGCGGTGGTCAAGATGCGGCTCCTTGCGCAAGCGACGTGACGTCCAAGCGACACGATCGCACGCCATCGACGTGCTGAAGAAGATCCGGTGCGGCGTGGGCGCCGAGCGGATCGAGAACAATATCCACGCCTTCGCGTCGGGCGAGCTTCGCGGGCGGGACAAAGTCGGCATCGGCGGCGACCAGCACGATCTGATTGACCTGTCGCTTGTAGGCCATCGCCGCGATATCCAGCCCAAGTCGCATATCGACGCCCTTCTGGATGACATCCAGTTCGAAATCGTCGTCAGCCGGCGCGAAGCCGTCCTTCTGCCAGCGGTCGAGAGCTTGCGGTTTCAGACGCCAGGGGGACAATTTGTCGTTCAGGCGACCCAGTCGCACCGCGACCTTGCGCGTCCGGTGCAGGCGGTCGTGGATAGCCAGACGAAGGCGCGCCTCCGGTGTCGTCGCCAGGTTGATCGATCGCCGCCCCACCGGGGTGTGAATCCGCTTCGTCAGCGGGGGGCAGTCATAGAAGAAGATGCGGTAGAGTTCGGCCGACTCCTGAGCCGCCTGGGCCGGGCCGGTCGCACCGAACCATCCCGGCGTCGCCTGCAGCCGTATCGACACATGAAACGCCGCCAGGCAAACGACACCGAAAGCGACGTCATCGGCACTGGCAGCGTCGAGCCCGGGGAATGCCTTGTTGAAGCGGCGCAGGAAAAACGCGCCATCGATCACGACGGCAGTTGCCATTGACGATGCACCAGAAACAGGTTGCCCCCGGGAGCGGCCTTGAGCTGATATCTGCTCTTGCGAGCGCCTCAAGACGGCCGCCGGGGGCCTGATGCTCTACAGATAGGCAAAAAGCATCGGAATTGCAACCGCGCTACCGGCACCCCAGTTGCGCGGCGTCGATCGCGGTGGGGGCGCCCGCCAGCGCGTAGACGTCGGTGATCGCGCCGCCCGCCGCGTCTGCCGACGTGACGGTCATCGCGCGCCCGCCCCGCATCGCGCCGACGATCGCGCGATCGGTGGCGGCATCGGGCGCGCGCGCGTCGCGGCGGTCGCCGACCAGCGAGAAGCGCCGCTCCCCCACCGCCAGCGTGATCGCCGCGCCGGTGCCGCGCGCGCGCGACAGCCGAACGAAGACCGCGGGAGAGCCGCTCGCCCCGGAGCGCGCGGCGACGGTGGCGAAGGCGCCGCTGCGGTCGGGCGTGCCGTCGCCGGCCACCGGCTGCGCGATCGCGAAGCAGCGCGGCGGCTGCGAATCGCGCAGCGCGGCCCAGCGCTCCCACACGCCCAGCGCGGTGCGCTCTCCCGCGAGCAACAGCAGCAGTGGCAGCGCCAGCGACAGGGTCACGCGGGGGCGTGTCCGGTGCCGAGATGGACGACCGTCTCGCGCCCGCGCTCGACCATCGTCACCGTTCCCTGCGGATGCCCCGGCAGCACCGGCGCACCGCAGGCGTCGACCGGCGCGCCGGTCATCACGCCGCGCAGCACCCGGCTGGAGATGCCGTGCATGATGACCAGCCGGTCGCCCTCGTCGTCGTCGGTCTCCGCGAGCCAACCCGACACCCGCGCGGCGATCCGGTCGTATGTCTCGCCGTCGGGCGCGCAGGTCAGCAGCCCGCCGGGCTGGACCACGGGCCCGTGCTCCGCGGTCAGATCGGCATAATAGCGCCCGCCCCACGATCCCATGTCGATCTCGGTCAGGCGCGCGTCGGTGCGCGCCTGGTGCCAGTCGAGTTCCAGATGCTCGGTGACGATCGCCAGCGTCTGGAGCGCGCGGCCGGTCGGCGACGCCCACAGCGTCAGCGCGGGCTTCGCCCCCAGCGCCGCGCGCAACGCCCGCCCCATCTCGTCCGCCTGCGCGAAGCCGGCGCGGGTCAGCGGCGTGTGCGGCGCGTCGCCCTGCATCCGGCGCGCGGCGTTGAAGACGGTTTCCCCGTGGCGCGCGATGAAATCGCGGCCCTTGCGTGTGCTGCTCATCGCTGCGGTGTCCCGCGGCTGTTGCCGAGATGCAACGGAAATTCCTGTTTATATGAGGTTCATGCAACGCCGACGCCCGCCGCTATTTGAACCGCCACGCCCCGCGATCGGGGCGGGCAATTTCGGAGTGAGACATGCGTAAGCTTGCAATGGTCCCCATGGTGCTGGGCAGCGCGGCCGCGTTCGGCGCGATGCTGGCAACCCCCGCGCTGGCGCAGGACGGCCCCTTCAACGGGCCGCGCGTCGAGGCGCTGGCCGGGTACGACAACGTGAAGGACGGCGGCGACGGCGATTCGGAGGGGCGCAGCGGCTTCGCGTACGGCGGGCTGCTCGGCTACGACATCCAGCGCGGCAACACCGTCTTCGGCGTGGAGGGCGAGATCACCGACGCCACGACCAGCACGCGCAGCTATAACGAGATCGTCGCGGGCGACCGCCTGTCGGTCGACGCGGGCCGCGACCTCTATGTCGGCGGCCGCGTCGGCTACGCCATCTCCCCGCTGGCGCTGCTCTATGCGAAGGCCGGCTACACCAACGCGCGGGTCGAGAGCCGCTACAACAGCGGCGCCACCGGATCGAGCGAGCTGGTCGACAAGGTCAACCTCGACGGTTTCCGCCTGGGCGCGGGGCTGGAGTACAACATCTCGCCGAGCGCGTTCGTGAAGGGCGAGTATCGCTATTCGCACTACGGCAAGCTCGACGATTACGACATCGACCTCGACCGGCACCAGCTGATGGCCGGCGTCGGCGTCCGCTTCTGATCCTTTCGGCTTGGGGCCGAAAGTCGGGACCGGAAAGGAGGGTCGGGGCGCTTGCCCCGGCCCTTCTTTTTTGGTTAGGAAAAGTCGGCCAATTGCCCCTGGTGAGATGTGACCTGCGGGCCGGGGGAAGAGTGAGATGAAGGCGACGATCGAACGCGCGACGCTGCTGAAGGGGCTGAGCCACGTCCAGTCGGTGGTGGAGCGGCGCAATACCATCCCCATCCTGTCGAACGTGCTGCTGGAGGCGACCGCCGAGGGGCAGCTGCGGCTGATGGCGACCGATCTCGACCTGCAGATCAACGAATCGGTCGCCGCCGCGGTCGACCAGCCGGGCGCCACCACGGTATCGGCGCACACGCTGTTCGACATCGCGCGCAAGCTGCCCGAGGGCGCGCAGGTGTCGATCACCGCGGCGGAGGGTCGCATGACGATCGTCGCGGGGCGTGCGCGCTTCTCGCTCGGCACGCTGCCGCGCGACGATTTCCCGGTGATCGCGGAGGGCGAGCTGCCGCACCAGTTCGAGCTGGCGGTCGAGACGCTGAAGCAGATCATCGACAAGACGCGCTTCGCGATCTCCACCGAGGAGACGCGCTATTACCTGAACGGCATCTTCCTCCACACCGCGGAGGGCGTGCTGAAGGCCGCGGCGACCGACGGCCACCGCCTCGCGCGCGTGACGGTCGACCAGCCCGACGGCGCCAGCGGGATGCCCGACGTGATCGTGCCGCGCAAGTGCATCGCGGAGCTGCGCAAGCTGCTCGACGAGGTCGACGGCTCGGTCGGGGTGTCGCTGTCGGGGACGAAGATCCGCTTCGACCTGGGGCAGGCGGTGCTGACGTCGAAGCTGATCGACGGCACCTTCCCCGATTACAGCCGCGTCATCCCGACCGCGAACGACAAGATCCTGAAGCTCGATCCCAAGAGCTTCATGCAGGGCGTCGACCGCGTGTCGACCATCGCGACCGAGAAGACGCGCGCGGTGAAGATGGCGCTGGACCGCGACAAGATCACCTTGTCCGTCACGAGCCCGGAGAACGGCACCGCCGCGGAGGAAGTGCCCGGCGACTATACGTCGCTGCCGTTCGAGATCGGCTTCAACAGCCGCTATCTGCTCGACATCCTGGGCCAGATCGACACCGACCTGGTCGAGGTCCACCTGGCCGACGCCGCCGCACCGACGCTGATCCGCGAAAACGACAAGAGCGCCGCGCTCTACGTCCTGATGCCGATGCGGGTGTAATCGGAGGCGCTCGTACCCCGGAAGACGGGGCGAGCGCGTTTCCGGTCGTGCGGGCGGTTCCCTAACCGCCGCGCGACGCGGGGCTGGCGGGCCTTCGTAGCAAGCGTCCGGAGCGCCGCCGGTGGCTCGCGGCAGCCTGCCACGATCGATCCACCCTCGGCTCGCCGCCGACGTTCTCGCGTGGGCGCGACCCCTCTCCCCCGGGAGCGGAGATGTCTCCGCGGGGGCGTCGGCAGGACGCCCCCGCCCCGGCCGTGTTCCGGCGCAAGCGACACCTAGGCGAAATGGGTCCAACAGCACCGGGTTCACGCCGTGCTCCTGCGCACGCAGGAGCACCGCATGGCCTTTTGCGAAGGTCTCGCCAAGGCCGGAGCGTGATGGCAATCGGGGTGCGGGATGATGACAGGGCCCACGCCTTGATTCCGGCCTTCCCCTTTTCTCTACCCCGGCGGAGGCGGGACCTTTGCAAAACGGGCGCAACAACACCGAGCCCATGCCGTGCTCCTGCGTAGGCAGGAGCCCAGGGCCAAGCAGAACAACCCCTTATCGGACCTGTAGCCCTGGGCCCCTGCCTACGCAGGAGCACGGGGAGCCTTTTGCAAAGGTCCCGCGGAGGCCGGGACCCAGCATCGGCACGCTCTCAAGATGCTGAAAACCGCGGTCCAGTTGGGCCCCGGCCTCCGCCGGGAAACGAAGTTCTTTGCAAAGGTCCCGCAATGGCCGGGGTCCCGTGACGACTGGCTTGTGAGATGCGGCACTGTTGCCCAACTGAACCACGGCCTTCGCCGGAATGGCGGTTGTGGCCGGGGCGCGCCGCGTGGATCAAACTTCAGCGGTCGACAAAAAAAGGCGGGGGAGCCTGTGCTCCCCCGCCTCGTTTCGTCGCGCTTCGTGTCGGATCAGTCGATCTTCGGCAGCGTCTCGAACTGGTGGAACGGCGGCGGGCTGGACAGCGTCCATTCCAGCGTGGTCGCGCCCTCGCCCCAGGGATTGTCGGGCGCCTTCTTGCCGGCCAGCAGCGACCAGATCACGTTGACGAAGAAGATCGCCATGCCCGCGGCCATGATCATGTAGCCGATGGTCGCGACCGTGTTCCAGTGCGCGAAGGCATCGGGATAATCCGGGTAGCGGCGCGGCATCCCCTGCAGGCCCAGGAAGTGCATCGGGAAGAACAGGATGTTCACGCCGATGAAGAACACCCAGAAGTGCAGCTGGCCCAGCAGCTCCGAATACATCCGGCCCGACATCTTCGGGAACCAATAATAGAAGCCGGCGAACAGCGAGAACACCGCACCCAGCGACAGCACGTAGTGGAAGTGCGCCACCACGTAATAGGTATCCTGCATATAGTCGTCGACGCCGCCGTTGGCGAGGACGACGCCGGTCACGCCGCCGACGGTGAACATGAAGATGAAGCCGATCGCCCAGGTCATCGGCGTCGGGAAGCGAAGCGAGCCGCCCCACATCGTCGCGATCCAGGAGAAGATCTTGATGCCGGTCGGCACCGCGATCACCATCGTCGCGGCGGTGAAGTACATCTTCACGTTCACGCTCATGCCGGTGGTGAACATGTGGTGCGCCCACACGACGAAGCCGACGACGCCGATCGCGACCATGGCATAGGCCATGCCGAGATAGCCGAAGACCGGCTTGCGGCTGAACGTCGCGACGATGTGGCTGATGATGCCGAAGCCCGGCAGGATCATGATGTACACTTCGGGGTGGCCGAAGAACCAGAACAGATGCTGGTACAGCACCGGATCGCCGCCGCCGGCCGGATCGTAGAAGGTGGTGCCGAAGTTGCGATCGGTCAGCAGCATCGTGATCGCCGCGGCCAGCACCGGCAGCGCCAGCAGCAGCAGGAACGCGGTGACCAGCACCGACCAGGCGAACAGCGGCATCTTGTGCAGCGTCATGCCCGGGGCGCGCATGTTGAAGATGGTGGTGATGAAGTTGATCGCGCCCAGGATCGAGCTGACGCCCGCCAGGTGGAGCGACAGGATCGCCATGTCGACCGACGGCCCCGGCTCACCATAGGTGGAGAGCGGCGCATAGACGGTCCAGCCGGTGCCCGCACCGCCGAAGAACGGCGACGCCAGCAGCAGCGTGAAGGCGGGGATCAGCAGCCAGAAGCTGATGTTGTTCATCCGCGGGAAGGCCATGTCGGGCGCGCCGATCATGATCGGCACGAACCAGTTGCCGAACCCGCCGATCATCGCCGGCATCACCATGAAGAACACCATGATGAGGCCGTGCGCGGTCACCAGCACGTTCCACAGGTGGAGCGCCTGGTCGAAGCTCTGCTCCTGCCCGCCGTGCAGCATCGCCACCCACTTCGGCAGATACTGGATGCCGGGGTGCATCAGCTCCGCGCGCATCAGGCCCGAGATCGCGCCGCCGATGATGCCGGCGACGATCGCGAAGATCAGATAGAGGGTGCCGATGTCCTTGTGGTTGGTGGACATGAACCAGCGCGCGAAGAAGCCGGGCTTGTGGTCGGCGTGCGCGTCATGATGATGGTCGTCGTGCGCCTGGAACGCTGACGGGTGGAGCGCGGTATCGGTCATGGTCTCAGCGTCCGGCTTCGCCGACGCCACCGGGGTTGCCGGTCGCGCCTTGCGGGGAAGTGGGGGGAGTGTCGGTGCCGTTGACGGTCGGGCCGGTCATGTTGCCGGCGTCCGCCGCCTCGGTCATCACCGCCGCCGAATTGTCGGCGCCCGGCTGCGGGATCACCGAGTCGGAGGGCTTGCCGGGGGCCGGCATCGAGCCGCCCTTGGCGCGGACCCAGGCCGCGAACTGCGCCGGCGTCACCGCCTCGACCGCGATCGGCATATAGGCGTGACGCGCGCCGCACAGCTCCGAACACTGGCCGAAATAGACGCCGGGCTTCTCGATCGTGAAGCTGGTCTCGTTCAGGCGGCCGGGGATCGCGTCCAGCTTGATCCAGAAGGCGGGCATCGCCCAGCTGTGGATCACGTCGTTCGCGGTGGTGATAAGGCGGATCGGCACGCCGACCGGCAGCACGACGCGACTGTCGGTCGCCATCAGGCGCGGACCGTCGGCATCGGTGCGGAATCGCTCGCCGGCGGGAACCTCGCCCTTTTCCTTCAGCATGTTGGCGGTGATCTCGATCCCGCCGTGGTCCGGATACTGGTAGCTCCAGAACCACTGATTGCCGATCGCCTTCAGCGTCACCGCACCCGCCGGCGCCGGCTTGAACTGCGCCTGGAGCAGGCCGATCGAGGGCACCGCGATCGCGACCAGGATCAGCACCGGCGCCAGCGTCCACACCACCTCGATCGCGGTGTTGTGGCTGGTCTTCGACGGAACCGGGTTGCGCGCGGCGCGGAAGCGGATCGCCACCCACACCAGCAGCAGCAGCACGAAGACCGAGATGATCGTGATGAGCGGGAACAGGATCTTGTCGTGGAACCAGTGCGCGCGCAGGCCATTCTTCGTGACCTGCTCCTGGATGCTCATCCGGCCGTCGGTCGGCTGGCCCAGGTGCGGGGTCGGCGCCATCGGCGGTGCGCCGTCCTGCGCCAGCAGTGGCGAGGCGGGTGCGGCGTCCGGCTTCTGCAGCGCGCCACCCGAGGTGCCCTGCTTCGAATCGGCGGGGCGCAGCCCGGTCGGTGCCGCGGTCGCGGCGGTGGCCGGCGAAGTGGCGGCGGGCGACGTCGTGGTGGGCGCCTGCGCCATGGCGGTGCCCGCGACGCCGGCGACCGCCAGCCCCGCTGCGAGCATCCATCCCTTGAACCCGGTTTTCAGCATCGTAATTCCGTCACCCCTGCTCGTCGCGCACGCGTCCGCGCGCCGGGCGTCAGAGCGCCCCTCCCCATCGGCCTATATTGAAACCACCCCCCCGCCTCAAGGGGGCGCGGCAATCTCCGTCTTTCGCGCGTTGCACGGCGGCGGAGGCGGACGTATGGCGCCGGACAGGAGGCCGACCGACCATGACCGACGACGAGGTGCTCGCCGAATTCCGTGCCGCCGATGCGCTGCTGGAAGGGCATTTCATCCTCTCCTCCGGCCTGCGCTCCCCGCGCTACCTGCAATGCGCGCGCGTGCTGATGGACCCCCGCCGCGGCGCGCGGCTGGCCGAGGCGCTGGCGGCGCGCCTCCCGACCGACCTGCGCGCACGGATCGGGGCGGTCGTCTCGCCCGCGATGGGCGGGGTGATCGCCGGGCACGAGATGGCGCGCGCGCTGGGCGTGGAGGCGATGTTCGTCGAGCGCCCCGGCGGCACGTTCGAGCTGCGCCGCGGCTTCCGCCTGTCACCGGGGCAGGAGGTGCTGATGATGGAGGACGTCGTCACCACCGGGCTGTCGAGCCGCGAGGCGATCGCGGCGATCGAGGCGGCGGGCGGGCGCGTGATCGCTGGCGCAGCGCTGGTCGACCGCTCGTTCGGGAAGGCGGACATCGGGGTGCCCTTCTACCCGCTGATCCGGCTCGACGTGCCGACCTACGAAGCCGACGCGGTCCCGCCCGAGCTCGCGGCGATCCCGGCGATCAAGCCGGGCAGCCGGGCCGCCGCCTGATGGCCGCGCCCGCTCCGCTGCGCCTGGGGGTCAACATCGATCACGTCGCGACGGTGCGCAATGCGCGCGGCGGCGACACGCCCGATCCGGTGCGCGCGGCGCTGCTCGCGGCGCAGGCGGGGGCGGACGGCATCACCGCGCACCTGCGCGAGGATCGCCGCCACATCACCGACGCCGATATCGAGCGGCTGGCGACCGGGCTGTCGGTTCCGCTCAACCTGGAGATGGCGGCGACCGGGGAGATGCTCGCCATCGCGCTGCGCCACCGCCCGCACGCCGCCTGCATCGTGCCCGAGAAGCGCGAGGAGCGCACGACCGAGGGCGGGATCGACGCCGCGGGGCAGCACAACCGGCTCGCCCCGATGGTGCGCGAACTGGGGGCGGCGCGCATCCGCGTGTCGCTGTTCATCGAGCCCGACCCGCGGCAGGTATCGGCGGCGGTATCGCTGGGCGCGCCGGTGGTGGAGCTGCACACCGGCCGCTACGCCGAACTGTCGGGCGCGGCGCAGGTCGCCGAGCTGCGGCGGCTGTCGGACGCCGCCGCGCTGGCGGCGAAGAACGGGATCGAGGTGCACATGGGCCACGGCCTGACCTTCGACAATGTCGCGCCGATCGCCGCGATCCCGCAGGTACGCGAGCTGAACATCGGCCACTTCCTGATCGGCGAGGCGATCTTCGTCGGGCTGGAGGCGAGCGTGCGCCGGATGAAGGACCTGATGGAGGCGGCGCGTGGGTGAGGCCGCATGATCGTCGGGCTGGGCTCCGACCTGTGCAATATCGAGCGGATCCAGGCGTCGCTCGATCGCTTCGGCGAGCGGTTCGAGAACCGCGTCTTCACCGAGGTCGAACGCGCGAAGGCGGCGAGGCGGCCGTTCACGCGCGCGGGCACCTATGCCAAGCGCTTCGCCGCCAAGGAGGCGTTCAGCAAGGCGGTGGGCACCGGGTTCAAGGCCGGCGTGTTCATGAAGGACATCGGCGTCGTCAACGCCCGCTCGGGCGCGCCGACGCTGGCGCTGACGGGCGGCGCGAAGGCGCGGCTGGACGCGATGGTCCCGGACGGGCACACGCTGCGCATCCATCTGACATTGACCGACGACCATCCCTGGGCGCAGGCGTTCGTCATCATCGAGGCGGTGCCCGCCGGCGCCGCACCAGCCGAGTAGCCGCCGATGGCCGAGGAGATCGCAGTGCCGGCCGAAGTCCCCCGCGAGGAGAGCGCCGAGAAGGCCGCCCCCGCCCGCTTCGACTGGTGGGGGGAGGCCAAGGGCCTGTTCTGGCTGATCCTGGCGGTGCTGGGATTCCACAGCTTCGTCGCCAAGCCCTTCTATATCCCCAGCGAATCGATGCTGCCGGGGTTGATGGTGGGCGACCGGCTGGTCGTGTCGAAATTCGCCTATGGCTGGTCGTTCGTATCGCCGACGATCCCCGATCCGGTCGCGATCGTGAAGGACGTGGTGCTCCACCGGCCGGTCGACAGCTGGTCGGTGCAGCTTCCCTTTATCCACGGGCGCTTGTTCGGGCGGATGCCGGAGCGCGGCGACGTGGTGATCGTCACCCCCCCGGGGCAGTCGAGCGACTATATCAAGCGTGTGATCGGGCTGCCCGGCGATACGCTGGCGGTGCGCGGCGGCGTCGTGATCCTGAACGGCAGGCCGGTGGCGCGCGGGCCGCTCCACTATCGCGACCTGCCGGTGGACGCCAACGCGACCTGCGATCCGGCGCAATATTACGGCGCGCGCACCGTCCTGCCGGGCGGGCGCACCGTCTGTCGCCTGCCGATCGTGACCGAGACGCTGCCGAACGGCCGCCGCTACGACACGGTCGATCTGGAACCCGACAGCCCCGGCGATTATTACGGCCCCGTGAAGATCCCCGCCGACCACGTCTTCCTGATGGGGGACAACCGCGACCGCTCCGCCGACAGCCGCTTCGCGCTGGGCGGGTTCGAACGCGGGCTGGGCGGGCCGGTGCCCTATGAGAATCTGGGCGGGCGCGCCGAATTCATCACCTTCTCGGTCGACGGGCAGGCGACGTGGAACCCGCTGACCTGGCCGGGCGCGTTCCGCCCCGGCCGCGCGGGCACCTCGCTCCACCCGGCGCGGATCAAGTGACCGACGCCGTCGCCGTGCCGATCGCGGCCGATGGCGAGCGGGTCCATGTCGTCGCCGGCGCGAGCCCGCACGAGGTGCGCGATCCCGCCACCCGCAACGAGATCCGCCGGGCCGCGGTGTGGCTCGGCATGGCGAGCGCGATCGCGCTGGTCGTGCTGCTGGTGCAGCCGCTGCTCATCATCTTCGGCGGGCTGGTCTTCGCCGCGCTGCTCGACGGCGGCGTCCGGCTGCTGGGGCGGGTGCTGCCGATCGGGCGGGCGTGGCGGCTGCTGATCGTCTGCCTGCTGACGATCGCGTTCCTGGCCGGCACCTTCTACCTGGCCGGCGTCCAGATCGCCGCGCAGGCGACGCAGCTGCGCTCCACCGTCGAGACGCAGGCGATGCGCGTCGCGGGGCTCTTGTCGGAACACGGGATGATGCCCGCCGCGTCCGATCTCAACGGCCTCGCCCGGCAGGCGGTGTCGTCGCTGGGGCGCGTCACCTCCTGGGTGGGCAGCGCGTTCGGCGCGCTGACCACGATGTTCATGATCCTGGTCATCGGGCTGTTCGTCGCGATGGACCCGCGGCTTTACGACCGCGGGCTGCAATGGATGGTGCCGGAGGCGAACCGCGTCGAGTTCGCGGTGACGATGCAGCGCATGGGGCGCACGCTGCGCCGGCTGCTGGCAGGAAGGCTGCTCGGCATGGCGGCGGAGGGCGTGCTGACCGGCATCGCGCTGATGCTCGGCGGGGTGCCGATGGCGCTGATCCTGGGCATCCTGACCGGGTTGCTCGCCTTCATCCCCAATATCGGCGCGTTCGTCTCCGGCGCGCTGATGATCGCGGTCGGCTTCTCCGCGGGCTACGACACCGGGCTGTGGGCGATCGGCACCTATGTCATCGTGCAGGGGTTCGACGGCTATGTCCTGATCCCGATGGTGGCCAAGCGGACCGTCGACCTGCCCCCCGCGCTGACGCTGGGCGCGCAGATCCTGGCGAGCGCGCTGTTCGGCATCATGGGGCTGGCGCTGGCCGATCCGATGACCGCGCTCATCAAGACCGCGATGGAGCGCCGCTCCGAGAATGTCGAGAATGCGCCCGCCCCGCCGGCGTGACGCGTGGTGGTGGAATCCCGCGATCCGCGCTGTTACAGCGGCGCGACACAATCCCCGGTCGCGGCGTTGCGTAGCGCGATCCGGGCAGGATGAGCCGCTTGCACGCCGACGATCCCTCCAAACCCCCGGCCGATCCCGCCCCGCTCCCCTCGGCGCTCGCCGCGATGGTGTCGCTGGAGCCGGTCGAGCGGCTGCGGCGGCGCTGGCCGCGCTACCTGGCCGCGGCGCTGACCGCGGCGATGCTGGTCGGGCTGGGACGCGAGTTGCTGGGGCAGGGGCTGGCGGGGCTGCGCCGCGCGGTGCCGTCGTCGTCCGCCTTCTATCTCTTCTTCCTGCTGTCCTATTTCGCGCTGCCGATGTTCGAGTTCGGCATCTTCCGCCGCCTGTGGTCGGTGCCCGCCTCCGCCTTCCTGGCGCTCAACCGCAAGCGCGTCGCGAACGACGTGCTGATCGGCTATTCGGGCGACGCCTATTTCTACGCCTGGGCCAGCGCCCGGCTGAAGATGGTGGCGGCCCCGTTCGGCGCGGTGAAGGACGTCAGCATCCTGTCCGCGCTGGCGGGGAACCTGTCCGGGTTCCTGCTGGGCATCGTCGCCTTGCCGCTGGGCTATCAGCTCATCGCCCCCGACGTGCTGCGGATCATGCTGTGGTCGGTCGGTCTGGTCGTGCTGCTGACCGCCTTCTTCCTCGTCTTCTCCTCGCGCGTGTTCTCGCTGCCGCGGCGGCAGTTGTGGTTCGTCTTCGCGATGCACATGTTGCGGATCGCGTTCGCCAATATCACGATCGCGCTGGCGTGGTCCTATGCGGTGCCCAGCGTGTCGGTGGGGATGTGGCTGTTCCTGGTCGCGGGACGCCAGCTGATCTCGCGCCTGCCGCTGCTGCCCAACAAAGACCTGCTTTTCGCCAATTTCGCGATCCTGTTCATCGGCGAGGATCAGTTGTTGTCGGATCTGATGGCGTTCACCGCAGCGTCAATCCTGGCGATGCATGTGGTGGTGATCGCGCTGCTGGGCGCGGAATATGCGGTGGAAAGGACACGGACATGGCGACCGGAGGGGCGACCGGACGGGCGACCGGACGAGCGGGTGGCAGGCTGACGGCGGCGGCGGTCGCGGCGGCGTGCGCGCTGCTGGCGGCGGCTCCGGCGGCCGCGCAGGTGCTGGGCAGCGACGCGGCCGCCTGCAACGGCGGCCAGGGCCCCGCGATCCGCGCCACGATCACCGGGCTGAAGGACACGAAGGGCGCGCTGAAGCTGGAATTGTACCCGGCGAACGAGGAGGACTTCCTGGCCGGCGACGACGATCTGGCGCGTCGCGGCAAGCCGTTCCGCCGCATCAGCGTGGGCGTGCCCGCGGGCGGCACCGCGGTGATGTGCATTCGCGTGCCCCAGCCCGGGCGCTGGGCGCTGTTCGCCGGGCACGACCGCGACGGCAAGCCCAAGTTCAATTTCTGGAGCGACGGCGCGGGCTTCCCCAGCGCGCGCAAGATCGGCCGGTCGCGCCCGAAGCTGGAGGACGCGCTGATCGACGTCGGCCCGGGCGTCACCCACACCACGATCCGCATGCAGTATCTGCGTGGGCTCGGCGGGTTCAGCCCCGCATCGTAGGGCGCGCGCGATGCGGATCGTCGACGTCAACGAGCTGTATTCCCCCACCGGGGGCGGCGTGCGCTCGTACATCGATCGCAAGCTGGCGATCATGCCGGAGCTGGGCCACGAGCAGTTCGTGATCGCGCCCGGCCGCGAGGATCGCGTGGAGGAACGCCCCGGCGGTGCGCGGATCTATTTCGTGAAGGCGCCGGGCATGCCGTTCGACGCGAATTACGGCCTGTTCTGGGACGCGGCGCCGATCCACCGCCTGCTCGACGAACTGCGCCCCGACGTGGTCGAGAATTGCACGCCGTGGCGCCCCGCCAGGATCGTCGCCGATTGGGAAGGCCCCGCGATCAAGGCGTGGTTCCTCCACAACGACAACAAGGAAGCCTATCCCAAGCGCTGGTTCGGCCGCTTCGCCTCGGAGCGGACGATCGAGCGCGCGTTCGGCTGGTACGACCGCTTCATGGGTCGGGGGATGGCGCGGTTCGACACGATCGTGACGAACGGCCCCGTCCTGACCGAGCGGCTGACCGCCCGGGGCCTGCGCGTCGATGCGACGATGACGCTGGGGATCGAGCGCCAGCATTTCTCGCCGGTCCACCGCAGCCCCGCGCTGCGCGCCGCGATGCTGGCGCAATGCGGCCTGCCGGAGGACGCGCACCTGCTGATCGGGGTCGGACGGCATCATCCCGAAAAGCAGTGGCCGATGGTGATCGACGCGGTCCGTCGCGCGGGCAACCGGCTGCCCGTCGGGCTGGTGCTGCTGGGGCTGGGCCCCGATACGCGCACGCTGGAGCGGCATATCGCGCAGAGCCCGCACGTGCGGCTGTTCCAGCCCGTCTACGACCGGCTTCAGCTGTCGGCGGTGATGGCCAGCGCGGACGCCTTCATCCACGGCTGCTGCGTCGAGACGTTCGGGATGGTCGCGTCGGAGGCGCTCGCCTCAGGCCTGCCGCTGATCGTCCCCGACCGCGGCGGCGCGGCGGCGCTGGCGCAGCCCGAGTTCGCGGAAACCTATCGCAGCAGCGACGCCTATGACTGCGCCGCCGCGATCGTCCGGCTGCTGTCGCGCGACGATGCGGTGGTGCGCGCCGCGGCGGTGCGCGCGGCGGATACCGTCACCAGCGACCGCGACCATGCGACGCGGCTGGTGGCGCATTATCAGTCGGTGATCGACGCGCGCGCGGCGGGGGCGAGAAGGTCGGCATAGCGCGACGCGCGATGCCGGCGGAACGCGGCGAAGGTGCGGTCGATACTGTCCAGCAGCTGCGGCACGCGCACGTCGCCGGGATGGACCGCGATCCGCACCGTCCCGCTCGGCTGGAGCACGCGCCGCAGCAGCGCGGCGGCGGCGAGCGACGACAGCTGGCGCGGGCGCGAGCGGCTGGCCCAGGTGATGACCGGCCCGCGCGCGACGATCCGCCCGGTATCGGGGCGCCACACCTTCGCATGATCCTCCGCCAGCGCGAACCCGGCGTCGCCCAGCGCCGCGCGGGCCTCGCCCGAGTAGAGCCACGCCGGCGCGATGAATCCCGCCGCCGCCTGCCCCGTGGCATCCTCGACCAGCGCCTTGCCGCGCCGCATCCGCGCCAGCGCCTCCGCCCGGTCGAGCCCCAGGAACTCGCCCTCCCCCGCGGTCATGTGCTTCGCCTTGAGCGCCGCGGCGCCCGTATGCCGCGAATCGTCCAGATGCGACCAGCCGTGGACGAACATCTCGACCCCCGCCTCCGCCCAGCCGCGCAGGCGACGCGCGAACGCCGGGGTGATCGGCGCCGCATTCCAGTGATCGGGCACCACCAGCATCGCCAGCCGCTGCCCGACGTGCGGTGCCAGGCGATCGAGCAGCCGGTCGACCTCGCCCTCGAACCGGGGCGAGACGTCGTGGATGGAGGCGAGGAGGCGTTTCATGTCGCGGTGACAGCATGACGGGAAGGCAAACTCAACCCGGTCCCGTCACCCCGGCCCTGAGCCGGGGTAACGCTTTCGTACCGACGTTGCCGAAGAAGCGGGACCCCGGGTCAAGCCCGGGGTGACGGCACGTCGGGACCCCCTTGCCTGTCATCACCGCGTCACCGATCATGCCGCAAGGGAGCGCAAACAAAGGGATAAAGCCATGATCGTCACCCGCCGCTCGCTCCTCGCCACCGCCACGCTGGGGGTGGGGGCCTTCGCGCTCCCCGGACTGGGCGTGGCGCAGACGGTCATGACCGCGCGCGGCTTCACCCATTCGGTCGCCAGCGGCGAGCCCGGGCAGGACACGATGCTGCTGTGGACGCGCTACGTCCCCGCCGGCGGCGATACGGCGCGGCTGGTGGCGGAGATCAGCGAGACGCCGGACTTCGCGCGCATCGTCGCCAGCGGCGCGATCATCACCGGCGCGTGGCGCGACTGGACCGCGAAGGTCACGCTCGATGGCCTGCGCGCCGGCACGCGCTACCATTATCGCTTCGTCGCCGCGGACGGCACGCGCAGCCCGGTGGGCGTGACGAAGACGCTGCCGGCGGGCGACGCGCGCGGCTTCCGGGCGGCGGTCTTCTCCTGCTCCAACATCGGGTTCGGCTTCTTCACCGCTTATGGCCACGCCGCGGCGCGCGACGACATCGACCTGGCGATCCACCTCGGCGACTATTTCTACGAATACGGCCCCGGCACATATCCGGCCGCGGCGCAGCAGGTCGCCGGGCGCCTGCCGCTCCCGAACGGCGAGACGATCCACCTCGCCGACTACCGCCTGCGCTTCGCCAGCTACCGCGCCGACCCCGATCTCCAGGCGCTCCACGCGCGCGTGCCGTGGATCGTGCAGTGGGACGATCACGAGAGCGCCAACGATTCGTGGGAGGGGGGCGCGGAGAATCACGATCCCGCGACCGAGGGCGACTGGAATGCGCGCCGCGCCGCCAGCGTCCAGGCGTATCGCGAGTGGATGCCCGTCTCCGACGAACCGTGGAAGGCGTATGAGATCGGCACGCTCGCGACGCTGTGGCGCACCGAGACGCGGCTGTTCGCCCGCTCGCACCAGAACGAGATCGACGCCATCCTGAAGCAGCCCGACCGCGACGCCGCGCTGCGCCGCTTCCGCGACACCGTCTGGGCCGATCCGGCGGTGACGATGATGGGGTCGCAGCAGGAATCGTGGCTGGCGCACGACATGGCGCGATCGGTGCGGCAGGGGCAGAAGTGGCAGGTCGTCGGGTTCGGGACGATCATGGGCAACCTGTCGACCCCGCCGCAGACCGCGGGCTGGATCGATCCGGCCAACACCCGCGCCGTCGCCTATGTCCAGGCAGGCATCGCCGCGGCCAGGGCGGGGCTGCCGTCCAATTTCGATTCGTGGGGCGGCTATCCCGCGGCACGCGCCCGCTTCCTGAAGAGCGCGCAGGGCGCCGATGCGAACCTGATCGTGATCTGCGGCGACAGCCACAATGCCTGGGCGTTCGACCTGGCGCACGACGGGCGCGCCGCGGGGGTCGAGTTCGCGGGTCATGCGGTGACCTCGCCCGGCTACGAAAGCGCGATCCGGCGCGATCCCGCGGAGGTGGCGCGCGCGCTGGTCGCGGCGAACCCGGAGCTGAAATGGTGCGACACGTCGCGGCGGGGCTATATGGCGATGACGATCACGCCCGAGGCGGTGCGCAACGACTGGCTGTTCGTCGACACGATCGCGCAGCGTCGCGCGACCGCCAGCGTCGGCCACAGCGCCGAGGTGAAGCGCGGCCGGCGGGTGATGGGGTAGGAGCAACATCCTTCCGTCATTCCCACGGAGGCGGGGATCCAGATGCGCTGACGTGCGGGCAAGTGGCGCAGCGGAAGGGCGGGTGGCTGACGACCGACCCTATTCGTCCGCCGCGAGCGCCCGCGCGAGCATGTCGCGCACCTCGCGCAGGTCCGGCGCGGCGGCGGCAGCGATCACGCCGCGGCGCTCCGCGGCGAGCAGTTGCTGCACCCCCTTCAGCGTATAGCCGTCATGACGCAGCAGCCGGTCGATCCGCTCGATCAGCGCGACATCGGCCGGGCGATAGTAACGGCGGTTGCCCGCGCGCGTGACGGGGCGCAGCTGCGGGAAGCGGCTTTCCCAATAGCGCAGCACGTGCGCGGCGACCCCGGTCGCGCTCGCGACCTCGCCGATGGTGCGAAAGGCGGCGGCGGATTTGGCGTCCGACGCCACGTGGCTCAGCCGCCGTTGTTGATGCGGTCGCGCATCATCTGGCTGGCGCGGAAGGTCAGCACGCGGCGCGGTGCGATCGGCACCTCCACCCCGGTCTTCGGATTGCGACCGACGCGCTCGCCCTTGTCGCGCAGCACGAAGGTGCCGAAGCCGGAAATCTTGACGTTCTCGCCCTGCGAGAGCGCGTGGCACATCTTGTCCAGGATCTGCTCGACCAGCCGCGCCGAGTCCGCGCGCGACAGCCCGACGCCGCGGTGCAACGACTCGGAAAGATCAGCGCGGGTGAGCGTGCCTGCTTCGGTCATGTCCGTTTCCAACCCCCAAGTATCGCCCGACGACGGCGGGCACCCATCACGATCGTTCACGCCACCATGCGGACGGACTGATCGATGTCAAATCCGTAGTACCGCCGCGCCCCAGGTGAAGCCGCCGCCCATCGCCTCCAGCACCACGATCTGTCCCGCGACGACACGTCCGTCGCGCACCGCCTGGTCGAGCGCCAGCGGCACCGAGGCGGCGGAGGTATTGGCATGCCGGTCGACGGTCATCACCACCTTCTCGGCCGGCAGCGACAGCTTGCGCGCGGTGGCGTCGAGGATGCGCGCGTTCGCCTGATGCGGGACGACCCAGTCGACCGCATCGGTCGGCAGCCCGGCCGCGGCCAGCGCCTCCTCCATCACCGCGGCCAGATTGACCACGGCGTGGCGGAACACCTCGCGCCCCTTCATCCTGAGCTTGCCCACGGTGCCGGTGGTGGAGGGACCGCCGTCGACGTAGAGCAGCTCGTTGTGGCGGCCATCGGCGTGGAGCCGCGTCGCCAGTATTCCCCGCGCGCCCGCATCGGTCGCGTCGTCGGGGGTGTCGCGCGCCTCCAGCACGATCGCACCCGCACCGTCGCCGAACAGCACGCAGGTGGTGCGATCCTCCCAGTCGAGAATGCGGCTGAACGTCTCCGCACCGATCACCAGCGCGCGGCGCTGCACCCCGGAGCGCAGCATCGAATCCGCGACCTGCACCGCATAGAGGAATCCCGAGCAGACCGCGGCGACGTCGAACGCGACGCAGTCGTCGACGCCCAGCATCGCCTGCACCTTCGTCGCGGTCGCGGGGAAGGTATTGTCGGGCGTGGCGGTGGCCAGCACGATCAGGTCGATGTCCTGCGCGGTCACCCCCGCGGCGGACAGCGCGGCCAGCGCGGCGTCGCGCGCCAGCGTCGCGGTCGTCTCCCCCTCGCCCGCGATATGGCGGAAGCGGATGCCGGTGCGCTCGACGATCCACTCGTCTGTGGTGTCGACCAGCGCCGCCAGCTCGGCATTGGAGACGCGCCGCGCCGGCAGCGCGGAGCCGGTACCGATCAGGACCGAACGGATCATGCCGCTGCCTTCGATTCGAAATTGCCCAGGTCGGTCGCGATGCGACGCGCCAGATCGGCCTTCACCATCTTGGCGGCATTGCCGATCGCGGTGGCGATGCCCAGCTCGTTGGCGCCGCCGTGGCTCTTCACCACCAGCCCGTTCAGCCCCAGGAAGACCGCGCCATTGTGGTTGTTGGGATCGAGATGGTCGCGCAGCAGCTCGGTCGCGGGGCGCGAAATCAGGAACCCCACCTTCGACCTGACCGAGCTGCGGAAGGCGCGCTTGAGCAGGTCGGCGACGAATCGCGCGGTGCCCTCCGCCGTCTTGAGCGCGATATTGCCGGAAAAGCCGTCGCACACGATCACGTCGTGCTCGCCGCGCGACAGGCGGTCGCCCTCGACGAAGCCGGTGAAGGTCATCGGCAGGTGCGGCGCGTCGCGCAGCATCTGCGCGGCGTCGCGGATCTCGTCGGTGCCCTTCTGCTCCTCGCTGCCGATGTTCAGCAACGCGACGCGCGGCGGCGCGGCGAGGTCGAGCGTGGTGCGCGCATAGGCCGCGCCCATCACCGCGAACTGCACCAGGTTGCGCGCATCGCATTCGGTGTTGGCACCGAGGTCGAGCACCACCACGTCGTTGTCGCCCAGCGTCGGCAGCAGCGCCGCGAGCGCGGGGCGGTCGATGCCGGGCATGGTACGCAGGCTCAGCTTCGCCATCGCCATCAGCGCGCCGGTATTGCCCGCCGATACCGCGGCGCCCGCGCGCCCCTGTTTCACGCAGTCGATCGCGATGCCCATCGAAGTCGTCTTCGCACGGCGAATCGCCTGGCTGGGCTTCGCATCGCCCGCGATCACGTCGGGGGCGTGGACGATTTCCGCATGCTGCGACAGGTTGGGGTGGTTGGCGAGGCCGGCGCGAATCGCCGCCTCGTCCCCCACCAGCAGGAACGCCATGTCCGGATCGCGGCGGCGCGCGCGCGCCACCCCGGCCAGCATGACCGCCAGCCCCTCGTCACCGCCCATCGCATCGATGGCGATCCGGGACATGTCGGACATAGCTGGGGACCGTTCCTGAAAAGTCGGTGCTACCTGCGAATCAGGCGTCGACCGAGACGACCTCGCGGCCGTTATAGTGGCCGCAGGCGGTGCACAGGTTGTGCGGGCGCTTCAGCTCGCCGCAGTTCGGGCATTCCTGGAACGCCTCGACCGACAGCGCGTCGTGCGCGCGGCGCATGCCACGGCGGGAGGGGGAAGTCTTTCGCTTGGGGACGGCCATCGCGGCACCTTGATCTGTCTAGTGTTCGAAACAACGATGCGCCGCTGCACGCGCCCGTGCGACCCGCCGCATCGGCCGGCCGCGGCAGGCAGCCGGGCATCGGCTCGCATCGCGAAGTGACGCGCCTATAGCGAAATCCCCGCCGGTTGCAAGCCGTGCACGCCGATGGCACGAGGGGCGGCGACAGGAAAAAGGGACATGCGATGTTGCTGCCGATCACGCTGACCATCGCCGCGGCCTGTGCCGCGCTCAACCTCTGGCTGGCGCTGCGCATCGTGCCCGGACGCATGAAGGGCAAGGTGCTGCTGGGCGACGGCGGCAGCGAGGCGCTGCTGGCGCTCCAGCGCGCGCACGCCAATTTCACCGAATATGCGCCGTTCGTCCTCGTCCTGCTGGCGCTGATCGAGCTGGCGGGGGCGTCGCCGGCATGGCTGTGGGTGGCGGGCGTCGCCTTCGTGCTGGCGCGCGTGGCGCACGGGCTGGGAATGGTGCGCCCGGCACCCAATCCGCTGCGCGCGGGCGGCGCGCTGCTGACATGGGCGGTGCTGGCGCTGCTCGCCGGCTGGGCGCTGGCGCTCGCCTACGGCGCGGAGGCCGCGCCGCGCACGATCGAGCTGGCGCCGGTGTCCGCGGCGGGGTGAAGGACGGCAACAGCCGGTCGGCCTGAGCGAAGTCGAAGGCTACGGGCGAACGTCGGTGGCTGTGCCTCGACGTCGCTCGGCACGAACGGAGAGGGGGTGGCAGTGCCGGCGCTACGCCGACATCGCCTCGTCGCTGACGAACATGTTCCACCGTCGCTCGTGCGCGAAGGTGCTGGGCTTGCCGTGGCCGGGGATGAAGGCGGTGTCGCCGCCCAGCGGCCACAGCTTCGTCACGATCGATTCGAGCAATTGCTTGTGGTTGCCCTGCGGCAGGTCGGTGCGCCCGACCGAGCCCTGGAACAGCACGTCGCCGACCTGCGCGAACTTCGACGGCGCATGGTGGAAGATGACATGGCCCGCGGTGTGTCCGGGCGTGTGATAGACGTCGAGCGTCAGCTCGCCGACCGTCACCGTATCGCCCTCGTCCAGCCAGCGGTCGGGCTCGAACGGTACGCCGGTGATGCCCCATTGCTTCCCGTCGTCGCCCAGCCGCGCCAGCCAGAAGCGGTCGTCCTCGTGCGGGCCCTCGATCGCGACGCCCAGCTCGTCCGCCAGCGGCTTCGCGGCACCGGCATGGTCGATATGGCCGTGCGTCAGCAGCACCTTCTCCACCGTCACCCCGGCCTGCGCGATCGCCGCCCTGATCCGCGGCAGGTCGCCGCCGGGATCGATCACCGCCGCCTTCATCGTCCGGGTGCACCAGATCAGCGTGCAATTCTGCTCGATCGGCGTCACCGGCACGATCATCGCCTGCAAGGGGGCCTGGGAGGTGGTCTCGGTCACGCGTCGTCCTCGCTCGTCGCCGGGAAACGATCGGCTTAGCACGGATCAAATTGTAGGCAACGTCGCTTGCCCCTGCCCCGGCCGCGCGGCATCACCGCTGCTGCATGATGCCCGCCGCCCCCTTCGTCCTGCTCGACGATGCCCGCCCCGGGGGCGCGCCGGGGCGGCTCTACACCCGGCCGCTGCGGGTGCTGAGCGCGTGGCGGACCGAGGAGGTCGCCGGCCTGCTCGATACCGTGCGCGCCTCCGGTCTCGATGCCGCGGGATACCTTTCCTACGATGCCGCCGCCGCGTTCGAGCCCGCGGCGCCGCCGCCGCCCGAGCGCGCCGGCGCGGCGCGCACGCCGCTGGCGTGGTTCGGGCTGTTCGACGGCTGGCAGGAGGTCGCCGACGTCCCCGCGTCGCTGCCCGACGCGGGCGGCGCCTGGATCGGTGCGCCGGTGCCTGAGGTCGCGCCGGAGGAATATCGCGCGATGTTCGACCGCGTCCAGGCGCTGATCGCGGCGGGCGACCTGTACCAGCTGAACCTGACGCTGCGCGCGCACGCGCCGGTCGCGGGCGATCCGCTGGCGCTCTACGCGCAGCTGCGCCCGCATGCCGCCGCCGGCTGGGGCGCGATCGTGGCGACGGGGGCGCAGACTTTGCTGTCCTTCTCGCCCGAACTGTTCGTCGGGATCGCGGGCGATCGCCTCACCTGCCGTCCGATGAAGGGCACCGCGCGGCGCAGCGACGATGCCGCCGCGGACGACGCCGCGGCCCGCGCCCTGGCGACCGACGCCAAGCAGCGCGCCGAGAATCTGATGATCGTCGACCTGATGCGCAACGACCTGGCGCGCGTCGCGGTCGCGGGCAGCGTCGCGGTGCCCGAGCTGTTCGCGGTCGAGCGTTATCCGACCGTGCACCAGATGACCTCGACCGTCACGGCGACGCTGGCGGCGGGCCGGGACGTGCGCGACGTGCTGAACGCGCTGTTTCCGTGCGGATCGATCACCGGCGCGCCCAAGGTCCGCGCGATGCAGGCCATCGCCGAGATCGAGCGGGGTAGCCCGCGCGGCGTCTATACCGGCGCGATCGGCCGCATCGACCGCGACGGCGACGCGATGTTCAACGTCGCGATCCGCACGCTCCAGCTGGCGGGCGGGCGGGCGACGATCGGCATCGGCGGCGGCGTGGTCGCCGATTCGCAGGCCGAGGCGGAATGGGACGAGGCGCTGGCCAAGGCGGCGTTCGTCACCCGCGGCACGCCGCCGTTCGACCTGATCGAGACGATGGCGTTCGATCCGATCGAGGGCATCGTGCTGGTCGAGCGCCATCTGGAGCGGATGAAGAGCAGCGCACAGGCGCTCGGCTTCGCGTTCGATCGCCATGCGGCGCGCAACGAGCTGCAGGCGGCAACCTTCCGCGTGCGCAGCGCCGCGCGCATCCGGCTGGTGCTGGCGCGGTCGGGCGCGGTCGCGATCGAGGTCGGCCCCGCGCCGCCGCCGGTGACGCAGCCGCTGCGCGTGGCGCTGGCGCCGCTGCCGGTCGGCCCGCTCGACCTGCGGCTGCATCACAAGACCACCGACCGCGCCTTCTACGATGCCGCACGGCGCGCGGCGGGCACGGACGAGGTGGTCTTCGTCGACGCCAACGGTCACGTGACCGAAGGCAGCTTCACCAGCGTGTTCGTGCCGCAGGACACCCGGCTGCTCACGCCGCGCGGGGTCGCCGCGCTGCCGGGCGTGCTGCGGGCGGAATTGCTCGCCACCGCCCGCGCGATGGAAGGAACGGTCGTACCGCGCGACCTGAGCGACGGATTCTTGCTCGGAAACGCGCTTCGGGGGTTGATGCCGGCGGTTCTGGCGGTTGCACAATGAGGCGGCGCGTCGCATAGGCGCGCGCGTTTCCTCCTCGTTGAAGGCGCCCGTTCCATGAAGCCCTCCGCCGCGCTCGACCGCATCAACCCCTCTCCCACGCTGGCGATCACCACGCGCGTGATGGAGCTGAAGCGCGCCGGCGTCGACGTGATCGGGCTGGGCGCGGGCGAGCCCGACTTCGACACGCCCGATTTCGTGAAGGACGCCGCGATCCAGGCGATCCGCGACGGCAGGACGAAATATACGAACGTCGACGGCACGCCCGAGCTGAAGGAGGCGATCGTCGCCAAGTTCGCCCGCGACAACAACCTGACCTACACCCCGCAGCAGATCAGCGTGAACGTCGGTGGCAAGCACACGCTGTTCAACGCGCTGGTCGCCTCGCTCGACGCGGGGGACGAGGTGATCGTGCCCGCGCCGTACTGGGTCAGCTACCCCGACGTGGTGCAGTTCGCGGGCGCCACCCCGGTGATCGTGCCCGCGGGCGCGGAATTCGGCTACAAGCTGACCCCGGCGATGCTGGAGGCGGCGATCACGCCGCGCACCAAGTGGCTGATCCTCAATTCGCCGTCCAACCCGACGGGTGCGGCCTATACCGTGGACGAGCTGCGCGCGCTGGGCGAGGTGCTGGAGCGGCACCCCCATGTGTGGATCTTCGCCGACGATATGTACGAGCATATCGTCTACGACGACTTCCGCTTCGCGACGATCGCGGAGGTCTGCCCGTCGCTGTACGAGCGCACGCTGACGGTCAACGGCTGCTCTAAGGCCTATGCGATGACCGGGTGGCGGATCGGTTTCGCCGCGGGCGCACCGTGGCTCATCAAGGCGATGGCGAAGCTCCAGTCGCAATCGACCAGCAACCCGTGCTCGATCGCGCAGGCCGCGGCGGTGGCCGCGCTGAACGGCGACCAGTCGTTCCTGAAAGAGCGCGCCGCCGCCTTCCAGAAGCGCCGCGACCTTGTGGTGCGGATGCTGAACGATGCCGAGGGGATCGACTGCCCGATGCCGGAGGGCGCCTTCTACGTCTATCCGGGCGTCGCGGGCGTGATCGGCAGGACGACCCCGGGCGGCAAGACGATCGAGAGCGACAGCGACTTCGTCGGCTACCTGCTCGACGATGCGAAGGTCGCCGCGGTGCAGGGCGTCGCGTTCGGCCTGTCGCCCGCGATGCGGATCAGCTATGCGACCTCCGAGGCGATCCTGACCGAGGCCTGCCGGCGCATCCAGGCGGCCTGCGCGGCGCTGCGCTGAGGCACGATCGGGGAAACGATGTCTTTCGAATAGCGTCGTTTCCGCGATCGTCGCGCGCTTCTATATCGCTGCGATGAACGATGCCGCCATCGTCGGTTCAGCCGACATGGGGCAATGACGGTTCCGCGATCCCGCCGATCGGCCGGATCGCCCGGAATCGATCACGCCGCACAGACGGCCGCAAGAAGAAAGACGACACGATGACCCGCCTGTTCAAGTCCCGCTTCGCCTGGCAGTTCACCGGCGGATTCCTGCTGGGTGCGATGGGTATGGTCGCGGTGCACGCCGCACAGCCGGAAATGCCGGCGAACCCCTATGCGGCGACGGCCGCGGTGGTGCGGTAACGTCGAAGCACTGAGGAGCGCCCTCACCCTTCCGGCGGGAGAGCGAAGGGGCCCGCCGCCGGACGCCGTGGGAAGGGTGAGGGTGATGCTGGAAAGAAGGTCGGGCCTTCCCATATCCTCCCCATGCACCGCCGCCACCTCGCCCTCGTCCCGCTCCTGCTCTCCGCCTGCGCCCCCGCCGCGGCCGAGCGGGCGCTTCCCCTCCCGCCAGCGACGCAGGACGTGCCCGCCGCGGGCACCCGCGCCACCGCGGTCTTCGCGGGCGGTTGCTTCTGGGGGATGGAGGCGGTGTTCAGCCAGGTGAAGGGCGTCAGCGACGTCACCGCCGGTTATGCCGGCGGCACCCGCGCCACCGCCAATTACGACGCGGTCAGCAGCGAGACGACCGGCCATGCCGAGGCGGTGCGCATCACCTACGACCCGCGCGCCGTCAGCTACGCCACGCTGCTGCGCGTCTATTTCGCGATCGCGCACGACCCGACGCAGGTGAATCGCCAGGGGCCGGACACGGGGCCCAGCTACCGCTCCGCGATCTTCCCGCAGTCGCCGCAGCAGCGCGCGGTGGCGGCCGCCTATATCGCGCAGCTGACCCGCGCCCACGCCTTCGCAAAGCCGATCGCGACGAAGCTGGAGAGCGGCGCCTTCTATCCGGCGGAGGCGTACCATCAGGACTTCTACCGCCGGAACCCGACGCATCCGTATATCGTGCGCTGGGACAAGCCGAAGGTCGCAGGCTTTCGCGCCGGATTTCCGCAACTGGCGCGGTGACATCCCCCCATCGTCATTGAAACTCTCGTCACCCCGGGCTTGACCCGGGGTCCCGCTTGATCGCCCACGGTGCAGAAGAAGCGGGACCCCGGATCAAGTCCGGGGTGACGGCGCGCGTTACGCCTTCCCCAGCGCCTCGGCGATCAGCTTCCTCGTGTTCGCGACCCCGTACAGCCGGATGAAGCTCCCCATCCGCGGCCCCTGGCTCGAGCCCAGCAGCGTCTCGTACAGCGCCTTGAACCAGTCGCGCAGTTCCGCGAACCCGCCCGTCTTGCCGATCTCATAGACCGCGTTCTGGATGTCCTCCGCGCTCGCCTCCTCGCCCAGAGTGGCCAAATCGGCGTCGAGCCGCTCCAGCGCCGCGACCTCGACTCCTTCGGGCGCGCGCCGCGACAGCGTCGGGGCGATCACGTCGCGGTGATAGGCCAGCGCATGGCCTATCAGCCGGTCCAGCTCGGGATAGGCCGCGGGCGTCGCATCCGCGACATAGTTCGCCAGATACGCCCACACCTGTTCGCGGGTCGCGCCCTCGCCCATCACCCCGACCAGGTTGAGCAGCAGCCCGAACGTCACCGGCAGCGTGCCCGCCGGCAGCGTGCCGTCGTGGACGTGGTGTACCGGGTTGCCGAGCCGCTCCTTCACCGCCTGCCCCGCATAATTGCCGCGGAACTGCCAGTAATCGTCCACCGCACGCGGGATCACGCCCATGTGGAGCTGCTTGGCCTTCTTGGGCTCGCGGTAGATGTAGAAGGCGAGGCTTTCCTCCGGGCCATAGGTCAGCCATTGCTCGATCGACAGGCCGTTGCCTTTCGACTTGGAGATCTTCTCGCCCTTTTCGTCGAGGAACATCTCGTAATTGAAGCCCTCCGGCGGGCGCCCGCCCAGCACGCGCGCGATCTTCGACGACTGGACCACCGAATCGATCAGGTCCTTGCCCGCCATCTCGTAATCGACGCCGAGTGCCACCCAGCGCATCGCCCAGTCGACCTTCCACTGGAGCTTGCTCAATCCCCCCAGCGCAGACTGGACGACCCGCTCGCCGTCCTCGTCGACGAAGGCGATCGTGCCCGCGTCGGCATCCACCACCTCGACCGGCACCTGCAGCACGACGCCCGTCGTCGGGCTGATCGGCAGCACCGGCGAATAGGTCGCGCGCCGCTCCGCGCGCAGCGTCGGCAGCATGACGTCCATCACCCCCCGCCAATGCCGCAGCACGCCGCGGATCGCGTCGTCGAACCGGCCGGAGGTGTAATAGTCGGTCGAGGACGCGAATTCGTAATCGAAGCCGTAGCGGTCGAGGAAATCGCGCAGCATCGCATTGTTGTGCGCAGCGAAGCTGTCGAACTTCCCGAACGGATCGGGGATCTTCGTCAGCGGCTTGCCCAGGAATTCGCGCAGCATGTCGCCGTTGGGGACGTTGTCGGGCACCTTGCGCAGCCCGTCCATATCGTCGCTGAACGCGATCAGCCGCGTCGGCTGGTCCGACAGGGCGTGGAAGGCGTTGCGCACCATCGTGGTGCGCAGCACCTCGTTGAAGGTGCCGATATGCGGCAGCCCCGACGGGCCGTAGCCGGTCTCGAACAGGATCGGCGCACCATCCATCTTGCCGTCGGGATAGCGCTTGAGGAGCTTGCGCGCCTCCTCATACGGCCAGGCCTTGGATTCGAGGGCGGCGGTGCGGATATCGTCGGTCATGATGCGCTGCGACGTAGCGATTGGTCCGCAGGATGGCTATATCGCGCGCATGTCCTGGTGGGCCGCCACACTCCTTTTCCTCCTCACCGTCGCGCTGATGGAGGGTTTCGCCTATGTCATGCACCGCTGGGTCATGCACGGGCCCGGCTGGTTCCTGCACGAAAGCCACCATCGCCCGCGCACCGGCAACTGGGAGCTGAACGACCTCTACGCGGTCATCTTCGCGGTGCCGTCGATCGTGCTGCTGCTCGGCGGCGTGCAGCTGGGCTGGTGGCCGGGGTTCACCTGGATCGGCGCGGGGATCGCGGCGTATGGCGCGATCTATTTCGGGTTCCACGACGTGATCGTCCACCGCCGCCTGCCGACGCGCTATCTGCCGACGTCGCGCTACATGAAGCGGATCGTCCAGGCGCACCGGCTGCACCATGTCGTCGAGACCCGCGAGGGCAACGTCAGCTTCGGCTTCCTGGTCGCGCCGCGCCCGGAGGATCTGAAGGCCGAGCTGAAGCGGCGCGGGCGTGCCGGGGTGAGACGCTCGACGGGCACCGCCACACCCGCGTTTGCAGAAGATTAACCGTCCGCTGGCAGGGTCCGGGGTCATGGAAAAGGCGATCCCGTTCCCCACCACGTCCGCCGATTCGGAATCGGAGGAAAGCCGCCACGCGCTGCGCCGGGCGGTGACGATGCGTGCGCACCTGCGCGATCGCGGGACGACGCGGTTCGAGATCGACGTGATCGACCTGTCGGTCACCGGCTTTCGTGCGCAGACCAGCTTCACCCTGTGGCCGGGCACGACCGTGTGGCTGACGCTGCCGGGGCTCGCCGCGCTGGAGGCGGTGGTCGCATGGCGCGACAAGACGCGCTACGGCTGCGCCTTCTCGAAGCCGCTGCACCCGGCGGTGTTCGATCATATCGTCGCGCTGTCGAATCGGTAGGCGCGTAGCGCCGATCGCACAGCGAACCGATCGACCGGCCGGCGGGTCGGCATCCCCGAACCCGTCCGACATAGCCTGTCCTGAGCGCCTGCCTTGGCAGGCAGTCGAAGGGCGGCTTTGCCGCGGCGGGTTTTGCACCACACACCTTGTCATTCCCGCGAAGGCGGGAATCCAGAACCGCTGACGTCGCGGCCTTCGCGGAGGCCTGCGCGTCTGGATCCCCGCCTGCGCGGGGATGCCGGTGTGGCTGGGGCGACGCGCCGGAAACTCAGGACAGGCTTGTCGGACTCGCCTGCGGCGCGCCGGCCGGGCGGATCGCTTTGTGTTGCGTTTGACGCTCGCGCGCCCTCGCGTCCGATGCCTTAATCGAAGAGCGAAGACACGCTCGATTCGTCCGCGATCCGCCGGATCGCTTCCGCCAGCAGTGGCGCGATCGTCAGATGGCGAATCTTCGCCGCGCCCTTGATCGCGTCCTGATTGCCGATCGAATCGGTGATGACCAGCTCGTGCAGCGCCGACCCCTCGACCCGCGCCACCGCGCCGCCCGACAGCACGCCGTGGGTGACATAGGCGACGACATCCTCCGCGCCCGCTTCCTTCAGCGCCGCGGCGGCATTGCACAGCGTCCCCGCCGAATCGACGATATCGTCGATCAGGATGCAGAAGCGCCCCTCGACGTCGCCGATGATGTTCATCACCTCCGACTCGCCCGCCCGCTCGCGCCGCTTGTCGACGATCGCCAGCGGCGCGTTGTCGAGCCGCTTGGAGAGAGCGCGCGCGCGCACCACGCCGCCGACGTCGGGGGAGACGACCATCAGGTTCTTCTCGCCGAAGCGCGAGCGGATGTCCGCGCTCATCACCGGCGCGGCGAAGAGATTGTCGGTCGGGATGTCGAAGAAGCCCTGGATCTGCCCGGCGTGAAGGTCGACCGACAGCACCCGGTCCGCCCCCGCGGTAGTGATGAGGTTGGCGACCAGCTTGGCAGAAATGGGCGTGCGCGGCCCGGGCTTCCGGTCCTGCCGCGCGTAGCCGAAATAGGGCACCACCGCGGTGATCCGCTTCGCCGACGCGCGCTTCAGCGCGTCGATCATGATGAGCAGCTCCATCAGATTGTCGTTGGCGGGATAGCTGGTCGACTGGACCACGAACGCATCCTCGCCGCGGACGTTCTCCATGATCTCGACGAAGATCTCCTCGTCGGCGAACCGGCGCACCAGCGCCTCGGTCAGCGGCACCTCCAGATAGGCGGAGATCGCGCGCGCCAGCGGCAGGTTGGAATTGCCGGTCATCAGTTTCATGGCAGAGCACCCTTTCGCGGCCCGCCTTAATTCGAGGGGGTGGATAGGGGAAGACCCAAGGCCTAAGCCCCCGGCATGACCGTCACGACCCGCTTCGCCCCCTCCCCCACCGGCCACCTGCACGTCGGCAACATCCGCGCCGCGCTCCACAACTGGATGCAGGCGCGCCGCCACGGCGGGCGCTTCGTGCTGCGGATCGACGATACCGATGCGGAGCGCAGCGAGGAACGGTTCGTCGAGGCGATCCGCGCCGACCTCGCCTGGCTGGGGCTGCATCCGGACGCGGAGGTGCGCCAGTCGGCCCGCTTCGACCGCTACGAGGCGGTGTTCGAACGGCTGCGCGCGGCGGGCCATGTCTATCCCGCCTACGAGACCGCGCAGGAGCTCGACCTCAAGCGCAAGATCCTGCGCGGGCGCGGGCTGCCGCCGATCTACGACCGCGCCGCGCTGGCGCTGAGCGACGCGGACCGCGCGGCGCTGGAGGCCGATGGCGTGCGCCCGCACTGGCGCTTCCGCCTCGATCACGCCGTACCGATGGCATGGGACGATCTGATCCGGGGCCCCCAGTCGTTCGATCCGCGGACGCAGAGCGACCCCGTGATCCGCCGCGCCGACGGATCGTGGCTGTACCTGCTCCCCTCGGTCATCGACGACGCGAACCTCGGCATCACCCATGTCGTGCGCGGCGAGGATCACGTCACCAACACCGCGCTCCAGCTGCAGATGTTCGCCGCGATGGGGGCCACGCCGCCCGCCTTCGCGCACGAGGCGCTGCTGACGGGGGCGGAGGGCAAATTGTCGAAGCGGCTCGGCAGCCTGGGGATGGACGCGCTGCGCGACGACGGCATCGAGCCCGCCGCGCTCCGCTCGCTGCTGGCGCGGCTGGGCACCAGCCAGCCGGTCGACGCGGTGGTCGATCCCGCCCCGCTGGTCGCCGCGTTCGACTTCGCGCACTTCGGCCGCGCGCCCGCGCGCTTCGACGAGCACGAGCTGGCGCAGGTCAATGCCCGCATCGTCCACCAGCTGCCGTTCGACGCCGTCGCCGATCGCCTGCCCGCGGGGATGGACCGCGCGGTGTGGGAAGCGGTGCGCCCCAATCTGTCCACCGTCGCGGAGGCCCGCGACTGGTGGCAGGTGATCGAGGGTCCGATCGCCCCCCCGCCACCGGGCGAGGACGCCGCCTATCTGGCGCAGGCGGCGGGATTGGCCGCGACGATCGACTGGGCCGGCGACCCGTGGCACGTGCTGACTGCGGCGCTGAAGGAGGCGACGGGGCGCAAGGGCAAGCCGCTGTTCCTGCCGCTGCGCCGCGCGCTGACCGGGCGCGACCACGGCCCCGACATGGCCGCGCTCCTGCCGCTGATCGGCCGGGAGCGCGCGCTGGCGCGGCTGGATATGTCGTCACCCCGGGCTTGACCCGGGGTCCCGCTTTTTCGGTCGGAGAGCAGCGGGATCCCGGATCACGTCCGGGATGACGTCGGGACGCGAGGTTCCTATATTCGCCCGTATGACCTTCCTGTCCCGCATGTCGCCCGTCCGCGCCTGGTCGGACCTGCGCTATTTCCTGACCACGCGCGAGCGTCACGAATGGTGGTTCCTCGTCGCCGCGATCGCGGTGACGCTGTTCCTGATCTACGCCTTCGCCAAGGACTCCTACATGGAAAAGGAGTACAAGCCGCAGATCGTCTACGTCCAGCAATGGCGGCTGGACCGCACCGATGCGCAGATCGTCGCGCAGCAGAAGATCGATCAGGTGAAGAAGGACGCCGAGCTGGCCGAGCTGAAGAAGAGGCAGGACGCGACGCGCGCCTCGTTCAAGCGGCTCGACGACAAGCTGACGAAGATGGGCATCTGACCCACGATCCGCGCTGGATGCGCGCCGCGCTCGCGATCGGCGAGCGGACGCGCGGGCGGACCGCGCCCAACCCGAATGTCGGATGCGTGATCGTCGCAGGCGAGGGTCGCGTCGTCGGGCGCGGCTGGACCCAGCCCGGCGGGCGCCCGCATGCCGAGGCGATGGCGCTCGCGCAGGCGGGGGAGGCGGCGCGCGGCGGCACCGCCTATGTCACGCTGGAACCATGCGCGCACGTCTCCCCGCGCGGCCCCGCCTGCGCGGACCTGCTGGCGGCCAGCGGGGTGGCGCGCGTGGTGGTGGCGCTGCGCGATCCCGATCCGCGCACCGACGGGCAGGGGATCGCAAGGCTGCGCGGCGCCGGGGTGGAGGTCGTCACCGGGGTCGAGGCCGACGCGGCGCGGCGCGCGATGGCGGGGTTCCTGACGCGGCGACGGCTGGGGCGACCGCATGTCACGCTCAAGCTGGCGCTGTCGCTCGACGGCGCGGTGTCGATGGCGGACGGGCGCAGCCAGTGGATCACCGGCGCGCCCGCGCGCGCGCACGCGCATCTCGAACGTGCGCGACACGAGGCGATCCTGGTCGGACGCGGGACATGGGAGGCGGATCGCCCGCGGCTCGACGTGCGGTTGCCGGGGCTGGAGGCGCGCGCGCCGCTGCGGGTGGTGCTGTCGTCTGGTCACCCTCACCCTTCCGGCGCTACGCGCCTCCCTCCCTCTCCCGCCGGGAGAGGGAAGGATGAGGGTAACTCCATCTGGATCGAGAACCCCGCCGACATCGCCACCCTCCCAGCCGACCATCTCCTGATCGAGGGCGGTGCCGCCGCCGCCGCCGCCTTCCTGCGCGCGAACCTCGTCGACCGGCTTGTGCTCTACCGCGCCCCGATCCTGATCGGCGGCGGGCGCACGCTGGGCGACATCGCGCTGGGCGACCTGCCCGACGCGCACGGGCGCTGGACGCTGACCGACGAGCGCCAGCTTGGCATCGATCGCCTGGAAGTCTACGAGGCGCGCTGAGAGAGGGTTCATGTTCACCGGCATCGTCACCGACATCGGCACCATCCGCCAGATCGAGCAGCGCGGCGACCTGCGCGTGGTGGTCGACACCGCCTATGATACCGAGACGGTCGACCTGGGCGCGTCGATCGCCTGCTCGGGCGTCTGCCTGACGGTGGTGGATAAGGGTCCGAACTGGTTCGCGGTCGACGTCTCGGGCGAAACCATCAGCCGCACCGCACAGGGCCAGTGGGTCGAGGGGCGCCGCCTCAACCTCGAACGCGCGATGAAGCTGGGCGACGAACTCGGCGGGCATATCGTCACCGGCCATGTCGACGGCATCGCCGAGGTGATCGGCACGTGCGCGGAGGGCGATTCGAAGCGGATCGGCTTTCGCGTCACCCCGGACCTGGCGCCGTTCCTCGCGCCCAAGGGATCGGTGACGGTCGACGGCGTCTCGCTGACCGTCAACGACGTGCGCGACGAGGATGGCGGAACCCGTTTCGCGATCAACCTGATCCCGCACACCCGGTCGGTCACGACGCTGGGCGCGCTGGAGCCGGGCGTCGCGGTGAATATCGAGATCGACGTGCTGGCGCGTTACCTGCAACGGATGGAGCATTATCGTGGTCGCTAAGCCTGCGGAACTGGCGCGGCTGCGCCACGGATACCTGTCTTCCCCCGAAGAGATCATCGAGGAGGCACGCAACGGCCGGATGTTCATCCTGGTCGACGACGAGGATCGCGAGAACGAGGGCGACCTCGTCATCCCGGCGCAGATGGCGACGCCCGAAAAGATCAACTTCATGGCACGCTACGGCCGCGGCCTCATCTGCCTGGCGATGACCAAGGAGCGCATCGACGCGCTCGGGCTGCCGCTGATGAGCCGCCACAACGGCACGCGGCACGAAACCGCCTTCACCGTCTCGATCGAGGCGAAGGAGGGGGTGACCACCGGCATCTCCGCCGCCGATCGCGCGCGCACCGTCGCCACCGCGATCGACATGACGAAGGGCGCGGCGGACATCGTCACGCCCGGCCACGTCTTCCCGCTCGTCGCGCGCGACGGCGGCGTGCTGGTGCGCGCCGGCCATACCGAGGCCGCGGTCGACGTCTCGCGCCTCGCCGGGCTCAACCCCTCGGGCGTGATCTGCGAGATCATGAACGAGGACGGGACGATGTCGCGGCTCGACGACCTCGTCGGCTTCGCGCAGCTCCATTCGCTCAAGATCGGCACGATCCGCGACCTGATCGCCTATCGCCGCCGCCACGACCATCTGGTCGAGCTGGCGTCGGAGGCGCCGTTCACCAGCCGCTGGGGCGGCGACTGGACCGTGCGCGCCTATCGCAACAAGGCGACGGGGACCGAGCAGATCGCGCTGGTGAAGGGCCGCATCGACCCCACCCGCCCGACGCTGGTGCGGATGCACGCGCTGTCCCCCTTCGCCGACATGTTCGGCGAGGACAGCGAGCGCTCCGACATCCTGTCGCGCTCGATGGAGATCATCGCGGGCGAAGGCGCCGGGGTGATCGTCGTCGTCAACCGCCAGCGCGAGGATGCCTTCACCACCGCGGTGCGCCGCAAGGCGGGCGAGCCGGTGAAGGTCGATATGGAGGAATTGCGCGATTACGGCGTCGGCGCGATGATCCTGGCCGAGCTGGGCGTCCACGACATGGTGCTGCTCACCAACACCCACCACACGCTCGTCGGGCTCGAGGGATACGGGCTGACGATCGTGGGCGAGAGGAAGATCGACTGATGGCGAACGTCCTGATCGTGGAAGCGCGCTTCTACGACCACCTCAACGACATGCTGGTCGCAGGCGCCAGGGCCGCGATCGAGGGCGCGAGCCACAGCTGCGAGGTGCTGACCGTCCCCGGCGCGCTGGAGGTGCCCGGCGCGATCGCGCTGGCGGCGGACAGCGAGCGCTACGACGCCTTCGTGGCACTCGGCGTCGTCATCCGCGGCGAAACCTATCATTTCGAGATCGTGGCGAACGAAAGCGCGCGCGGCATCATGGCGCTGACGCTCGACGGCCTCGCCATCGGCAACGGCATCCTGACGACCGAGAACGAGGCGCAGGCGATCGCGCGCGCCGACCCCGCGCAGCTCGACAAGGGCGGCGGCGCGGCACGCGCCGCGCTGGCGATGCTGGACCTGCGCGAGCGGCTGGGGTGAGAGGGGGCGGCGGGCCGATGGCTCCCCGCCCCCCCCCCCCCCCCGCGTCCGTCGCCCGCGGACGACCGCCACCGTCATTCGACCGTGACGCCGACCGGGCGCCACGCGCCGCCCTCGCGCTCCAGCGTGACGGTTTCGACCATGTCCTTCTCTTTGTTCGCGAAGCGCGTGCGGAAGGTCAGGACGCGATAGCCGTCGGGTGGCGCCGGCAAATCCTGCGCATTGACCAGACGACGCGAGATCGTCGCGCCCAGCGGCTGTCGCACGCGCTGCGACACAATGGTCCATTGCCGGACCGTGTTGAGCTTGCGAAACGCGCTGCCGGTCGCGGCATAGCTGTCCGCCCAGCGACCCTGATCGTTCGTCTCCAGCCACGCGCGCGCCGCCTGCTCCGCCGCAGGATCGGTCGCGACGGCCGCGGTCCGGACGGCCGGGTCGGGTGCGGCGGGGGGCAGCGCCACCAGCGCCAGGGCAGCGAGGAAGATCGTCATGAGGGTCACTCCGATGAGGAACGGACGGCGGCGATCCCCCCGTCCGGCGCCGTCGACCGGCGCGCCATCATCGTCCGTCGACCGGGGCATGCGTGCCTCCCCGATTCGCTCGTCCCCAAGGGATTGGGGGACGAGCGCCCGGCCGCCCTCGCTGTCGTGCAGCAGTCGCGCCGCTTCCCTGCTGCTGGAGACGGACATCTTCCTGCGCGCCATGCGCAACCGCTCGTTGACCGTATGGACCGACAGGTCGAGCGTGCGCGCGATCGATTTGGCATCATGCCCGCGGACGATCAGGCGCAACGTGTCCTTTTCCTTGTCGGACAGGCCCCACGCTTCATCGTTCGCATCGGTACGCATCACCACGCGCTACGTCGCGCCCGCCCGATCAGCTACCCTCAAAAATTTGGGTGCCGCTACCGCCCCACCCGCTCGATCAGCGCCATCGCGCCGTGCGGTGCGCGCACCTTCGCGCCGTTGATGAAGAAGACGAACACATCGCGCGGGCGCACCGGCGCCGGCTCGGCGGCATAGGGCAGCCCCGCGGGCGACTTCCCCGCCGCCCAGCCACGCGCGACGTCGGCCCAGCGGTCCAGCTCGCCCGCGTCGTAGCCGGTCTCCACGTCCTCGCGCGCCTTCTCCAGCCGCGCATAGACCAGGTCGCCCGACACATCCGCCAGCGCGGGATAGTCCGCCGCATCGCCATGGACGATCGCCACCCCCGCCGCGCGGCACAGCGCAACGAACCCGGGCACCGCAAAGGTTTCGTGCCGCACCTGGATCGCGTGGCGCAGCGCGACGCCGTCCTGCGTCGCCGGCAACAGGGCGAGGAACGCCGCGATCTCCCCGGCGTCGAACTTCTTCGTCGCGGGCAGCTGCCACAGGATCGGGCCCAGCTTGTCGCCCAGCTCGACGATCCCCTGCCCGACGAAGCGCTGCACCGACTCCCCCGCCTCGCCCAGCACCTTGCGCGACACGCAATAGCGCGACGCCTTCAACGCAAAGACGAAGCCGTCCGGCGCGGTGTCGCGCCAGGTGGCGAAGGTCGCCGGCTTGAACGAGGAGTAGAAGGTGCCGTTCACCTCGATCGCGGTAACGGCGCGGCTGGCATGCTCCAGCTCGCGCCTGGCGGGCAGCTTGTCCGGATAGAAGGTGCCGCGCCACGGCTCGTAGGTCCAGCCGCCGATGCCGATTCGGATGGGGGGTGTCATGGGAGCGGATGGTGGACGCACCCACCGCGCCTGTCACGCGCTTGTTCCCCGGCTGAGGCGGGACCTTTGCCGAAGGGCGCAACAGCACCGAGCCCACGAGCACGGGGAAGCCTTTTGCAAAGGTCCCGCGGAGGCCGGGTTCAGTCGGGAAGCGCGGGCGCTCGGCGGGCAGGTGCCCGCCGCGGCAAAGCCGCGTCGTCGGACGGTGCTTGCGCACCGCCGGCCGTGCTGTCTCCGGGAAGCTGAAATAGCCTCGCTATTTCAGCGAGACCGCTGGAGCGGGCGAAGGGATTCGAACCCTCGACCCCAACCTTGGCAAGGTTGTGCTCTACCCCTGAGCTACGCCCGCTCTGGCGCCGAAGTCGGTGCCTCTTTCGAGGGACCGGCTGGGTGAGGCGCGGCCACTAGCAGCGTGTCCGGACCCCCGCAACCCCCCTTTGCCCCGTGTGACACGTTTTTTCTGGCGCGCCGCCCCACGTTGACCCGGATCAACGGCGACTCTACCTCCATCGCCATGACCGCCCCTACGATCCTGCTCGTCGAGGACGATCCCTCGCTCCGCATGTTGACCGCGCGCGCGCTGCAGGAGAACGGCTTCACCGTCCGCCCCGCCTCCGCCGCGCCGGAAATGTGGCTGGCGCTCGATTCGGGGCCGGTCGATCTCGTCCTGCTCGACATCATGCTGCCCGGCACCAGCGGGATCGACCTGTGCCGGTCGCTGCGGCAGAAGAGCGACGTGCCGATCATCTTCATGTCGGCGCGCGCCAGCGAGACCGACCGCGTCGTCGGGCTGGAGCTGGGCGCGGACGATTATATCGCCAAGCCGTTCGGCACGCGCGAGCTGGTGGCGCGGGTGCGCGCGGTGCTGCGCCGCCCCGCGCTCGATCGCCGCGCGGGCGCGGGCGACCAGGGGATGCTCACCTTCGACGGCTGGACCGTGAACCTGCCGCGGCGCGAGCTGGCGTCGCCCACCGGCGCGATCGTCGACCTGACGGGGGCGGAGTTCGACCTGCTGGTGGTGCTGGCCGACCATGCGCAGCGCGTCATCGCGCGCGAGCGGTTGATCGAGCTGTCGCGCACGCGCCTGGGCGACAGCTCCGACCGCTCGATCGACGTGCTCATCAGCCGGCTGCGTCGCAAGCTGGGGAGCGCGGGCGCGCCGGCGCCGATCGTCACGGTGCGCGGCGTCGGCTATATGCTCAACGCCCCGGTGGAGCGCGTTTGACCCGTTTCAGGCGTCCCGCGATCGGCCTGCTGGGACAGGTCGTCGCGATCCTGCTGCTGACGCTGCTGATCGAATTCGGCACCAGCACGCTTCTCTACGAGCGCGCCAGCAGCTTCGCCGTCCGCGACGACGAGGCGCACCGGCTGGCCGAGCATCTGGTCATCAGCCGCCGCCTGATGAACGAGCGCGCGCCGGCGCAGCGTCCGGCGATGGCGGCCGAGCTGACCACCGATCGCTATGCGCTGCAATGGAGCATGGCGCTGCCCGAGCCGCCGCGCATCTCGCCCTCGCTGAACGAGATGCGACGCCAGATCGTCGAATGGGAGCCGTCGCTCAAGGGCTCTGACCTGCGCGTGCGGCTGCAATCGCCGGGGCGCAGCTCGGTCGTGGCGGGCGGGCTGCGGCTGGCGGACGGCAGCTGGCTGTACTTCCGCACGCTGGAGCCGGTGGCGAACATCAACCTGGCGTTCGAGCGGATCGCGCTGGCGCTGATCCCCGCGATCGCGCTGATGGTGCTGGGCGGCGTGCTGCTGCGGCGCGCCTTCCTGCCGCTGCGCCGGCTCGCGGTCGCCGCCGAGCAGGTGGGTCGCGGTGGGATGGGGGGTGCGGTCGTCCCGGTCGAGGAGGATGGCCCCGGCGAGGTGCGCCGCGTCGTCACCGCGTTCAACCGCATGCAGGACCGCATCCAGGCGCTGATCGCGGGGCGCACGCAGGCGCTGGCGGCGGTCGGTCACGACCTGCGCACCCCGCTCGCGCGGCTCCACTTGCGTATCGAGGCGCTCGACGCGGACGAGACGCGGGATGCGATCGTCCACGATGTCGAGGAGATGGAGGCGATGATTACGTCGCTGCTCGCCTTCCTGGGCGGCGACGCCGATCCGGAGCGCCCGACGTCGGTCGATCTGGCGGTGATGTGCGCGACGCTGGCCGACGATGCGCAGGACCGCGGGCGCGACGCGGCCTATGTCGGGCCGGACCATTGCGAGTGGCGCGTCCGCCGCATCGGCTTCAAGCGCGCGCTGATGAACCTGGTCGACAACGCGCTTCATTACGGCGAGCGCGTGACGATCACGCTGATCCCCGGCGGCGAGACGCTCACCATCCGCGTGGAGGACGACGGCCCCGGCATCCCCGACGACGAGCTGGAGCATGTGCTCGAACCCTTCGTGCGGCTCGACCCGGCGCGCGGGCGCGATACGGTGGGGTTCGGGCTGGGGCTGCCGATCGTCCAGCTGGCGGTCGCGACCGAGGGCGGCACGCTGACGCTCGCCAACCGGCGCGAGGGCGGTCTGTGCGCGCAGATCGTGCTGCCGCACACGGGGCGGGTCCAGCACGTGTCGTCGTCGCCCCGGGCCTGACCCGGTGTGACGTCGGGAGGGTGGGGCGGCCGCCGCCGTCCCCAAGCAACGAAACAACACAAACCTGCGCGGACACAGCAATCGGCGAGTCCTACTGCCGGAAGATTGCTCGCAGGAGTCTTGCCCGTGACCGCCGCCGCTGCCGAACCGCTACCGCTCGCACCGGCCGATCGGCCGGGCGTATCGATCCCCCGCCTCCAGTTCCTGGGGCGCGACATCACCGCATCGATCGTCGTCTTCCTCGTCGCCATGCCGCTCTGCATGGGGATCGCGATCGCCTCCGGCGTGCCCGCGGAGAAGGGGCTCATCACCGGCATCATCGGCGGCATCATCGTCGGGGCGCTGGCGGGCTCGCCGTTGCAGGTCAGCGGCCCCGCCGCGGGCCTCGCGGTCATCGTCTACGAGCTGGTGCGCGACCAGGGACTGAGCGCGCTCGGCCCGATCCTCGTGCTCGCCGGCGCGGTACAGGTCGCGGCCGGCGTGTTCCGGCTGGGCGGCTGGTTCAAGGCGATCTCGCCCGCGGTGGTGCACGGCATGCTCGCGGGCATCGGCGTGCTGATCGTCGTGGGCCAGTTCCACGTCCTGTTCGACCACCGCCCGCTGCCCAGCGGGTTGCAGAACCTGGCCGCCGCGCCCAGCCGCCTGCTCGGGCTGTCGTCCGACCTGCGCGCGACCGAGTTCGCGTTCGCGATCGCGCTCGCCACGATCGCGGCGATGCTGGGATGGGAGAAGCTGCGCCCGGCCTCGATGAAGCTGCTGCCCGGCGCGCTGGTCGGCGTGGTCGCGGGGACGATCCTGTCGCTGATCCTGGGGGTCGAGGTCGCGCGCGTACAGGTCCCCGATTCGATCGTCGGCGCGATCACGCCGCCGACCGGCAACGCCTTCATGCGGCTGCTCGACCCCTCCGTCATCGCCGCGGGCGTCGCGATCGCGTTCATCGCCTCGGCGGAAACGCTGCTGTCGGCCGCTGCGGTCGACAAGATGCACGCCGGGGTCCGCACCGACTATAACAAGGAGCTGCGCGCGCAGGGCGTCGGCAATCTGCTGTGCGGCTTCGCGGGCGCGCTGCCGATGACCGGCGTGATCGTCCGCTCCTCCGCCAACGTGCAGGCGGGGGCGGTCACGCGCCTGTCCGCCATCCTCCACGGCGTCTGGATCCTCGGCTTCGTCGCGGCGCTGCCGTTCGTGCTGACCGCGATCCCGATGGCGGCGCTGGGCGCGATCCTGGTCGTCACCGGCTTCCGCCTCGTCAGCGTGAAGCATGCGACGCACCTGTTCCGCGACTATGGCGTGCTGCCGGTCGCGATCTGGGCCGCGACGCTCGTCATGGTGGTCGCGACCGACCTGCTGACCGGCGTGCTGGTCGGCATCGGCCTCACCATGCTGGAGCTGGTTCCGCACCTGCGCCGGCTGCGGCTGAAGGTGTTCGAGGCGAGCGAGGGCGACGCGCACGCGATCACGCTCGACGGCACCGCGACCTTCGTCACGCTGCCCAAGCTGTCGGAGACGCTGGACCGCGTCCCCGCCGGCACCCATGTCCGCATCGACGCCTCGCGACTCGATGCGGTGGATCACACCAGCGCGGAGATGCTGCGCGACTGGTTCCAGCGGCGCCGCGCATCGGGTACGCGGGTCGAGATCACCGGCGCGCGTGGCCGGATCGCCACACTTGCGGCGGGAAGCCACTGAGCAGGTGCAGCGACATCTTTTGACACGAAACAGACATAATACGGCAGCGAAGCCGGAATAACCCAATGATGTGCGGACGAGCGGTCGCCATCCCCCAGCGGGAGAGAGCGACCGCCGACCACACGCAGGAGGAGCCTCTCATCCAAAGGAGGTTCCATGAAGTACGCATCTCTGATCCCGGCAGCTCTGCTGGCCGCCATCGCCGTTCCCGCCGCCGCGCAGGAAGAGGCCCCGCCCAAGCCCGTCACGGTTTCCGGCTCGGTCGCGGTCGTCAACGACTATCGCTTCCGCGGCGTGTCGCAGTCGGATCGCAACCCGGCGATCCAGGGCGGCTTCACCGTCGCGCACGAAAGCGGCTTCTACGTCGGCACCTGGGGCTCGAACCTCGCGGGCTGGGGCACCTTCGGCGGCGCCAACATGGAGCTGGACCTGATCGCCGGCTACAAGACGCCGATCGGCGGGGGCGGCACGCTGGACGTGGGCGCGACCTGGTACATGTATCCGGGCGGCTTCGACAACACCGACTTCATCGAGCCTTATGCGAAGCTGTCGGGCACCGCCGGCCCGGTCAGCCTGACCGCGGGCGTCGCCTATGCCCCCAAGCAGGAGGCGCTGGGCGCCTGGTACGCCAACGGCACGTCGGCCGCGAACGGCGTCTACGACCGTCCCGGCGCGAAGGGCGACAATCTGTACGTCTGGGGCGACGGCGCGGTCGGCATCCCCGATACCGGCGTCACCGCGAAGGCGCATATCGGCTATTCCGCCGGCAACCGCGGCCTGGGGCCGTTCGCGACCAGCGTCGCCCCGACCGGCGTCTATTGGGACTGGCTGGTCGGTGCCGATTACGCGATCCCGTCGACCCCGCTGACGCTGGGCGTCGCCTATGTCGATACCGACATCACCGCCGGCGAGTCCGCCTATCTGCAACCCAGCTTCAGCCGCGGCCAGAACGGCAGCGGGTCGATCGCGGCGTCGCGCGTGGTCTTCTCGCTCACCGCCGCCTTCTGATCGCGTCACCCGTGAACCGGCCGCGGGGCGGGGGGTTTGTATCCCCCGCCCCGTTCCCACATAAGGGGCATCCATCAAGCAGGAGCGCCCCTTGGCCACTCTAGGCATGTCACCGGCGGAGAAGGAAGCCGTCCAGACCTTCCGCGCCGAGGTCGTCGAACCGTCGATGACCCGGCTCGTCATCATCGATTTCTGGGCCGAATGGTGCGGCCCCTGCAAGGCGCTGGCGCCGGTCTTGGAGAAGGTCGCCGCCGATTACGCCGACAAGGGCGTCGTGCTGGCCAAGGTCGATACCGACAAGAACCAGTTCATCGCCAACCAATTCCAGATCCGCTCGATCCCGACCGTCTATGCGATGTTCCAGGGGCAGCTGGTCGCCGACCTGACCCCCGCGCGCACCGAATCACAGCTGCGCACCATGCTGGACCAGCTGCTGCGCCAGCTGCCGGTCACCGGCGAGGCGCAGGCGCAGGAGGCCGAGCTGGAGCCGCTGATCGCGATGGCGGAACAGGTGCTGGCCGACGGCGATGCCGAGCGTGCGCTGTCGATCTTCGACCAGCTGTCGGAGATGGCGCCCGATCATCACGCGGTGCTCTCGGGTCGCATCCGCGCGCTGATCGCGCTCGGCGATCCCGACGCCGCGGAGGCGTTGATCGCGACCCTGCCCGAGGAACTGACGAAGCTGCCCGACATCGCGCGCGCGCAATCGGCGCTGGCGCTGGCGCGCTCTGCCCCCGCGGTCGACGATCTCGCCCCGCTGGAGGCCGCCGTCGCGGCGAACCCGCAGGACTGGCAGGCGCGCTTCGACCTGGCAAACGCGCGCATGGCCGCGGGCGACCGCGACGCTGCGGCCGACCATTTCCTGACCATCGTCCAGGGCGAGCGCGACTGGAACGAGGGCGCGGCCCGGCAGCAGCTGCTGAAGCTGTTCGAGGTCGTCGGGCTGGAGGATCCTTGGGTGTCGGCGCAGCGCCGGCGACTGTCGGCGATCCTGTTCGGCTGATGCCCGGCGACACCACCCGCCTGTCGGTGTTCCCGCTCCCCGGGGCCTTGCTGTTCCCGGGGCTGCACCTGCCGCTGCACATCTTCGAGCCGCGCTACCGGGCGATGGTGTCGGACGCGATGGCGCGCGACCGCCGCATCGCGATGATCCAGCCGCGCCCCGACAGCCCGGACCGCGACCGGCCCGCGCTATTCGACATCGGCTGCGTCGGGCGCGTCGCCGAGGTGGAGGCGATGGAGGACGGCCGCTACAACCTGATCCTGGAGGGGCTGTCGCTGTTCCGCGTGATCGAGGAACTCGACGTCACCACCGCCTTCCGCCAGGTCGAGGCGATGCTGATCCCGTCGCCGGTGGACGAGGTACTGGCGCTGGGCGCGCGATCGTCGCTGGAACTGGAGTCGCGCCGCTTCGCCGAGGCGCAGGGCTATGCGGTCGACTGGGATGCGGTCGGGCGGCTCGACGACATGAGCCTGGTCAACGGCATCGCGCAGATCGCCCCGTTCGACGTCGCCGCGAAGCAGGCGCTGCTGGAGGCGCCCGACATCGCGACGCGCGCCGACCAGCTGGTCCAGCTGATGCAATTCTTCAGTCGCCACGGCGGCGAGGACCGGGTGACGTTGCAGTGAGCGCCCTCGATCCGTGGCTGCTCGAACGGCTGGTCTGCCCGCTGACCCGCACGCCGCTGCGGTGGGACGAAGCGGCGGGGGAGCTGGTGTCGGACGCCGCGCGTCTCGCCTATCCGGTCCGCGACGGCGTTCCCGTCCTGCTGATCGACGCCGCACGGCCGCTCGCGGCGTAGGTCCTTCCCGCGCGGGGACCGTCGTGCATCTCACCGCCGCGAGCCCCGAGGACCCCGTCACCCGGGACGGATACCAGAATCCCCCAATCCAGGACCACCGGGCCCCGGTCCTCGCGGAACCTTTGTGAAAGACGGTGCGGTGCTCCTGCGCAGGCAGGAGCCCAGGGTTGCAGGTCCCATCAGGCGTTGTTCTGCCTGGCTGTGGGCTCCTGCCTGCGCAGGAGCACGGCGCTTGTGAGGATCCGTCCCGGCGGTTTTGCAGAGGTCCGGCCTTCGCCGGGATGCGGCGATATGCCGATGCCCTGCGCGTGGAGCAGATTGAGCCGGGTGGGACACTCCGCCCCACCCCATCCCCACACCGCGACGATCAGAACAGTCCCTGATCCTCCGGCTCGGCGCTCGGCGACGGCGCGGGTGCCGGCATCGCGGGCGCCCCCATCACCCTGGGCGGCGCGATCGCGCCGGTGATCGCCGCCGCCTCCAGCGTATCGAGCGCGCGGCGGGCCGCGATCCAGCGCCGCGCCGCCGCGATCCAGCCATCCGCGTCGCCCGCGCCGGGCAGCCGGCGCACCTCGCCCAGCGCACCGTCGACATTGCCCATGTCGATCATGCGCCGCGCGCGCGCCAGCCGGTCGGACGGCAGGGGCGAGGGCGTGCCCGCACGGTGGATCACGATCAGGCTGCGCAACTCGCTGCCGATGCCGGCCCACCAGTCGCTGCGCTGCGACAGCAGCACGGGCGCGGCACCGTTCAGCCCCTCGCGCAGGTCCTCCAGCGTCACCGGGGCGCGCGCGGCGCGGATCACCGCGTTGACGTCGTTGGGCAGTGTCGGGCCGAACCGCTCGCGCAGTTGCGCCTCCAGATAGCCCAGCCCCGCCCCGCGATCGATCGCACGGCGCGCGGCGAAGGCGGTCAGGATCGCCTCCGCGCGGCCGGCGCGCGCCGCCGCCTGCGCGCTGTCGCCATCGGTGCGCGCCACGCGCGCCTCCAGATTGGCGATCTGCGCGGCCAGCGCGGCCTCGCGCAGCGCCAGCGTATCCAGATCGGCGCTGCCCGCCGCCGCGGCCGCCAGGGTCGGCGCGGCGGCGGGCGAGGGCGTCGGGGAGGGCGTGCCGGAGCGGACGAAGAAACCGGGCGTGTTGCGGACCGCATAGGCCATCAGCCCCAGCCCGATCACGAACGCGACGATGGCGATCGCCAGCACCGGACCGATCCGGGGACGTGAGGGGCCACGCGGCGTGCCGGAGAAATCGGTCATCACGTCGCTTATCCCGCGACCGCGGTCACGGGTCAATCGCGACGCGCGCCGCCGCCTCGACCATCGCCGCATCGCCGGGCCGCGCGGCGACCGTCACGCTGTCCCACCCCGCCCCCAGCACGTCCGCGACCGCCGGCGACAGGGCGACGACCCGGACGCTCGCGCGCGGCACCGCCCCCAGCATGGCCACGAACCGCGTCGCCGCGCGCCGCGAGTGGAGCAGCACCACCGCCCCCCGTGCCGCCGCCATGGCGTCACCGGGTACGGCGACCCGCTCGCTGGCATAGACCGTCACCGCCTCCACCCCCGGCGCGGCCACCCGGTCGCGCCCCGCCAGGTGGAGCAGCCGGGGGTAGCGCGCGGCCAAGGCCACCGCCCGCGCCGCATCGCCGTCCCCCGTGACCGCGACGCTCAGCCCCGCCGCCCGCGCCGCCGCCGCGGTCGCCTCACCCACCGCGACGACCGGCAGGTGCGCGAGCGCCTGCATCCCCTCGCCCGCATGGCGCACCGCATTGGCGCTGGTCAGCAGCAGGGCGTCGAACCGCTCCGCGGCGGGCACCGTCCATCGCCGCGGCACGACCGCGAACAGCGGCAGCGCCACCGCCTCCACCCCCGCCGCGCGCAACGCGGCGCAGGTGCGCGCATTCCCCGGTTCCGGCCGCAGCACCAGCGCGCGGCGGGCCATGGTCAGCCGACCCGCCTCAACCGAACAGCGCCCGGATCGCGTCGGGCGCGCGGTCGAGCAGATCGCCCGCCAGCCGCGCGCCCAGCTCGACCCCGTCCTCGCCCACGGCCTCGCCCTCGATCGCCTGCTCCCCCGCCTCGGTCAGCAGTTGCGCGCGCAGCCTGAGCGCCCCGCCCTCGACCGTCGCCAGCGCCGCGACCGGCGAGTGGCAGTCGGCGCGCAACGCCGCCAGGAACGCGCGCTCCGCCGCCACCGCGCGGTGCGTATCGCCATGGTCGATCGCCGCGACCAGCGCGCGCGCCTCCGCGTCCACCAGCGTCTCGATCCCGACCGCCCCCTGCGCGGGCGCGGGGAGCATCACGTCGAGCGGGATCGCCGCCCCGGTATCGTGCCGCCCCAGCCGCTCCAGCCCGGCGGCGGCGAGCAGCGTCGCATCCACCTCGCCCGCCGCCAGCTTGCCCAGCCGGGTGTCGACATTGCCGCGGAACAGCGTGGTCGTGACATCGGGGCGCAGCCGCCGCACCTGCGCCGCGCGCCGCGGGCTGCTGGTGCCGATCGTCGCGCCGTGCGGCAGCGCGTCGATCGCGTCGGCCCCGATCAGCCGGTCGCGCACGTCCGCGCGCGGCAGGATCGCGGCGATCGCGATCGCATCGGGGCGAAGCGTCTCGACGTCCTTCATCGAATGGACGCAGGCATCGACCTCCCCGGCGAGCAGCGCGCGGTCCAGCTCCTTCGTCCACAGCGCCTTGCCGCCGATCTCCGCCAGCGCGCGGTCCTGCACGCGGTCGCCGGTGGTGCGGATGACGACGATCTCGACGTCCGGCCAGCCATGCGTCGCCATCAGCGCATCGCGCACCATCCCCGCCTGGGTGAGCGCGAGCGGGGAACCACGGGTGCCGAGCCGGAACATGCGCGCCTCCTTGCCGCCTTCGCGGGCCCGCCGCAACACCCGCCCGTCATGCCGGGCTCGTCCCGGCATACAGGGTTCCGCACGCCGACGCGCGTAAAGTGCTCGCCGCCCCGGACCCCGGAACACGTCCGGGGTGACGAACCGTGGGCGAAACCCCTAGATACGCTCCATGCTCATCCTCGGCCTCGAATCCTCGTGCGACGAAACCGCCGCCGCGCTCGTCACCGGCGACCGGCAGGTGCTCGCCCACCGCCTCGCCGGGCAGGAGGCCGCGCACCGCCCGTTCGGCGGCGTCGTGCCGGAAATCGCCGCGCGCGCGCACGTCGAGGTGCTGGAGCCGCTGATCGCCGCCGCGCTCGCCGATGCGAAGGTCACGCTGGCGGATGTCGACGCGGTCGCCGCTACCGCCGGCCCCGGGCTGATCGGCGGGGTGATGGTCGGGCTCGTCACCGGCAAGGCGCTGGCGCATGCCGCGGGCAAGCCGCTGGTCGCGGTCAATCACCTGGAGGGCCATGCGCTCAGCCCGCGACTGGCCGACCCCGACCTCGCCTTCCCCTATCTGCTGCTGCTGGTATCGGGCGGGCATTGCCAGTTGCTGCTGGTGGAGGGGGTCGGCGCCTACCGCCGCCTCGCCACGACGATCGACGATGCGGTGGGCGAGGCGTTCGACAAGACCGCCAAGATCCTGGGCCTCGGCTTCCCCGGCGGTCCCGCGGTCGAGCAGGCCGCGGCGCAGGGCGATCCGCAGGCGGTGCCGCTGCCGCGCCCGCTCAAGGGATCGGCGGAGCCGCATTTCTCCTTCGCGGGGCTGAAGGCCGCGGTGGCGCGCGCCGCCCCGGATCACGCCGCCGTCGACGTCGCCGCCAGCTTCCAGGCCGCGGTCGTCGACTGCCTGCTCGACCGCACGACGCGCGCGATCGTCCGCGCGCCGGAGGCGACCGCGCTCGTCGTCGCGGGCGGGGTCGCCGCCAACGGCGCGGTGCGCGCCGGGCTGCACGCGCTCGCCGGCCGGCACGGCCTGCGCTTCGTCGCGCCGCCGTCGTGGCTGTGCACCGACAATGCCGCGATGATCGCCTGGGCCGGGGCGGAGCGGTTCGCCGCCGGCCTGACCGACCCGCTCGACGTCGCCGCGCGCCCGCGCTGGCCGCTCGACCCGACCGCGGAGAAGGTCCGCGGCGCGGGGGTGAAGGCGTGAGCGCGGCGATCGGCGTCATCGGCGCGGGCGCGTGGGGCACCGCGCTGGCGCAGGTCGCCGCCGGCAACGGGCATGCGGTGCGGCTGTGGGCACGCGACCCCGCGCTGGTCGAGGCGATCAACGCCACGCACGAGAACGCCGCCTACCTCCCCGGCATCCCGCTGTCCGCGGGCATCCGCGCCACGACCGACCTGGCGGAGGCGGCGGACGCGGCGGCGAACCTGATCGTCACCCCGGCGCAGGCGATGCGCGGCGTGCTGGCGCGGCTGCCCGCCAACGCCCAGCCGCTGATCGTCTGTTGCAAGGGGATCGAGGCGCACACCCACCGCCTGATGAGCGAGGTGGCGCAGGAGCAGCATCCCGCCTCCCCCGTGCTGGTGCTGTCGGGCCCGACCTTCGCGCACGAGGTCGCGCGCGGCCTGCCCACCGCGGTGACGCTGGCGGGGGAGGACGAGGCGACCCGCACGCTGCTCGCCGCCGCCCTCGCTTTGCCGCATTTCCGCCCCTACGCCAGCGGCGACGTGATCGGCGCGGAGATCGGCGGCGCGGTGAAGAACGTGCTCGCGATCGCGTGCGGCGTGGTCGACGGCGCGGGGCTGGGCCAGAATGCGCGCGCGGCGCTGATCGCACGCGGCTTTGCGGAGATGACGCGCTTCGGCCTCGCCCGCGGTGCGCGCGCGGAAACGCTCGCCGGGCTGTCGGGGCTGGGCGATCTGGTGCTCACCTGCTCCTCCACCGCGTCGCGCAACTTCGCGCTGGGCCTGGGGATCGGGCGTGGCGAGGCGGCGGCGGACCTGCTGGCGAACCGCCGCACCGTCGCGGAAGGGGCCTTCACCGCGCCGGTCCTGCGCGAGGTCGCGCTGGCGGCCGGCGTGGAGATGCCGATCACCGACGCGGTCTGCCGCCTGCTGGACGGCGAGGACGTCCGCGGCGTGATCGACGCGCTGCTGGCGCGGCCGTTGCGGGAAGAGTGAGGCCTCACCCCCGACGCTTCGTCACCCCGGGCTTGACCCGGGGTCCCACTTATTCTGCCCGCCGCGTGTGGAGCGGGACCCCGGCTCAAGGCCGGGCCTTTGCAAAACGGATGCAACGGCACCGGGTCCACGCCGTTTGCGCAGGTCTCGCTCAAGGCCTGGGTGACGAAGGAAGCAGTGCGCTCGCCCTCAAAAATCGATCGCGATACCCTTCAGCTCCCAGTCGCCGTAGCGCACCGGGTCGCGTCCGAGCGGGTCCTGCTCCTTGCGCTCCACCTTCTCCGGCGCGGGCACCGGCGGGTTGGGGGAGAGATAGGCGGGCGGCTTCACATGGTCGGGGCGCTGGCCCATGGGGTCCTCCGATTGAAGCGCGTGACGTCCACGCACATATTGACGCGTATGAACGGCTTCAAGACGACGATGCTCCTCGCCGCGCTCACCGCCCTGTTCATGGCGCTGGGCTATACGCTGGGCGGTGCCGGCGGCGCGACGATCGCGCTGCTGGTCGCGGGCGGCATGAACCTCTTCACCTTCTGGAACGCGGACCGCATCGTGCTGTCGATGCACCATGCGCGCGAGGTCGACGACGCGACCGCGCCCGAATTCGTGGGGCTGGTGCGCGCGCTGGCGCGCCGCGCGAACCTGCCGATGCCGCGCGTCTATATCGTCGACGATCCCTCGCCCAACGCCTTCGCCACCGGGCGCAATCCGGAGAATGCGGCGGTCGCGGCCACCACCGGGCTGCTCGACCTGCTGACGCGCGAGGAGATCGCGGGCGTGATGGCGCACGAGCTGGGCCATGTCCGCAACCGCGACACGCTCATCATGACGATGGTGGCGACGATTGCGGGGGCGGTATCGATGCTCGCCAATGTCGGGCTGTTCTTTCGTGGTGGAGAGGGACGCGGCCCCGGCTGGGCCGGTATCCTGGCGGTCCTGGTCGCGCCGTTCGCCGCGATGATCGTCCAGATGGCGATCAGCCGCACGCGCGAATATGGCGCCGACCGGGCGGGCGCGGAGATCAGCGGCGATCCGCGCGCGCTCGCCAGCGCGCTGGCCAAGCTGCAACGCGGCGCCAGCATGATCCCCGGCGCGACGGCGGCGCGCATCCCCGCCGCGCAGCAGCTGTACATCGTCCCCGGCCGATCGGGCGACAGCCTGTTCTCGACCCACCCCGACACCGACAACCGCATTGCCGCGCTGGCCGCCATCGCGCAGGAGATGGGGATGACCTCCCCTGCCCCCTCCGCCCCCCCTGCTCCCTCCGCTTCCGTGCCCGTCACCCGCCGACGTTCCAGCGCGCTCGATCCGCTCGCCTGACGTGGCCCGCCCGCAACCAACCCGCGGCCACGTGAAGGGCGGCCCCGATCCGCTCGGCACCCCCGCCCGCCGCGCCGCGCTGCGCCTGCTCGACGCCGTCCTGCGCCGCGGCGAGGCGCTCGAGGCCGCGCTGCCCATGGCGACCCGCGCGCTCCACGGCGGCCCCGACCGGGGCCTCGCGCACGCCATCGCGGCGGAGACGCTGCGCCGCCTCCCCGATCTCGACGCGCTGATCGACGGCGCCACCCGCCAGCGGCTGCCCGACGATGCCAAGGCGCGCTTCGCGCTGCGCATCGCGCTCGTCCAGGCGCTGTCGCTCGGCACCCCGCCGCATGCCGCGATCAGCACCGTCCTGCCGCTGGTCGACGGTGGCCCGCGCAAGCTGGTCCACGGCGTCTTCGGCACGCTGATGCGTGCGGAGGCATCGCTGCCCGAGGTGCCGACGCTCCCCGCCGATGTCGCGCAGCGCTGGCGCGCCGCCTGGGGCGACGGCATGGTGGACGCCGCCGCCCGCGCCATCGCCGCGCCGCCGCCGATCGACCTCAGCCTGCGCGACGCCGGCTGGGACGGCATCGACGCCCCCTCGCTCGCCCCGGCGCACCGCCGCGTCCCCGCCGGGACCGACATCGCCGCGCTTCCCGGCTACGACGACGGCGCCTTCTGGGTGCAGGACATCGCCGCCTCGCTCCCCGCGCGCCTGCTGGGGCGCGGCGATGGCATCGCGCTCGACCTGTGCGCCGCCCCGGGGGGAAAGACGCTCCAGCTGGCCGCCGCCGGCTGGCGCGTGACCGCGGTCGATGCGTCGGAAAGTCGCGCCGCGCGACTTCGCGAGAACCGCGACCGCATGGCGCTGCCGTTCGCCATCGCCATCGCCGATGTCCTCGACTGGCGGCCCGATGCCCCCGCCCCCGCGGTGCTGGTCGATGCGCCGTGCAGCGCGACCGGCATCTTCCGCCGTCACCCCGACGTGCTGTACCGCGCGCACCCCGGCATCGTCGCCGACATGGCGGAGCTTCAGGCGCGCATCCTCGCGCGCGCCGCCGATGCGGTCGCGCCGGGGGGGACGCTCGTCTACGCCACCTGTTCGCTGGAACCGGCGGAGGGCGAGGAGCAGCTCGACCGCTTCCTCGCCCGGCACGGCGACTTCGCGCTCGCGCCGCCGCAGGATGGCGAACTGCCCCCCGGCATCCCCGTCACGGATCGCGGCTGCATCCGCACCCTCCCCGGCACGCTGGAGGACGCCGGCGGCTGCGACGGCTTCTTCATCGCGCGGGTCCGCCGCACGGGGTGATCCGTTCCGCGGCGAACGCCGGGAAACGACACAACACGCCGGTTCACCTTGCGCACATCACGCGATAAGGGACAGCGCATCATGACCAAGCCCGTCCGCATCGCGCCGTCCATCCTGTCCGCCGATTTCGCCAGACTGGGCGAGGAGGTGCGCGCCATCGACGCCGCCGGCGCGGACTGGATCCATGTCGACGTCATGGACGGCCATTTCGTCCCCAATATCACGATCGGCCCCGCGGTCGTGAAGGCGCTGCGCCCGCACACGACGAAGCCGTTCGACGTCCATCTGATGATCTCCCCCGTCGACGCCTATCTCGACGCCTTCGCGGAGGCGGGCGCGGACACGATCACCGTCCACCCGGAGGCGGGGCCGCACATCCACCGCACGCTCCAGCATATCAAGGGGCTGGGCAAGCGCGCGGGCGTGGTGCTGAACCCCGGCACCCCCGCCAAGATGCTCGACTATCTGATCGACATGGTCGACCTGGTGCTGGTGATGAGCGTCAATCCCGGCTTCGGCGGGCAGCATTTCATCCCCGGCCAGCTCAGGAAGATCGCCGCGATCCGCAAGCTGATCGACCAGTCCGGCCGCGACATCGATCTGGAGGTCGACGGCGGTGTCGACGTCACCACCGCGCGTCAGTGTATCGAGGCGGGCGCCGACGCGCTGGTCGCGGGCACCGCCACCTTCCGCGGCGGCGCGGAAGAATACGCCGGGAACATCCGGGCGTTGCGCGGGGGATGAGCGACCCCGCTCCCGACAGCCCCGCCGCCGACGGTATCGATCAGGGCAAGCGCCTCATCAAGGTCGCGCCGCACGGCGCGCTGTCGCTCACCCACCGGATCGCGCAATATTTCGAGCGGCTGACGTGGCGCACCCCGCTCCACGACCGCCGCCTCGACGGGCGCCACCCGATCCGGCTGATCGCGACCCCGGTCGATCCCCTGCCCGGCGACGCCGGGGCGGGACAGGCGCTGCTCGATGGCTGGATCGTCGGCGGCGGCGAGCGCGTGGCGCTCGACAAGCTCGACATGGCGCGGCTGTCGGACACGTCGGCGTTCACCGACTATGTCCACGGCTTCGCGTGGCTGCGCGATCTGGATGCGGTCGGCGACCGGGCGCGCACCGTGCCGGTGGCGGAGGGGCTGACCGCGCGCTGGCTCGCCGCGCATGCCGATCGCGTGTCCGATCCGGCCTGGCGCCCCGACGTGACCGCCGCACGGCTGGTGAACTGGATCTTCCACGCCGCGCTGCTGCTGTCCTCGACCGACCTCATCTTCCGCTCGCGACTGCTCAACGGCATCGCGCGCGCCGCGCGTCACCTCGATCGCACCGCCGACAAGGCGACGCCCGGCACCCCGCGGCTCTCCGCCTGGGCCGGGGTCATCGTCGCCGGGCTGCTGATCCCGGCGGGCGAGACGCGGCTCACCTTCGGCGAGGCCGGGTTCCAGCGCGCGCTGGCGACCGCTCTGTCGGAGGACGGCGGCATCGTCACCCGATCCCCCGCCGCGCTGCTCGACGCACTGGCGCTCATCGGGACGCTACGTGCCGCCTATGACGCGCGCCGCCAGCCGCTGCCCGACGCGATCCAGCGCGCAATGACGCGGATGACGCCCGCGCTGCTGGGCACCGTGATGGGCGACGGCGGGCTGTCGAGCTGGCAGGGCGGGCTGCCGCTGGGCGCGGGGCATATCAACGACGTGCTGCTCGCCAGCGGCGCCTATGGCCGCCCGCTGCGCCAGTCGCGCGAATGGGGCTATCAGCGGCTGGCCGCGGGCGCCGCGATCGTCGTCATGGACGCCGCCCCGCCCCCCACCGCGGAGGTCGCCGACGGCGGCTGCGCCTCGACGCTGGCGTTCGAGTTCTCCGACGGTGCGGAGCGGCTGGTGGTCAATTGCGGCGGGGCGCGCCATGCCGGGGTGCGGGTGTCGCCCTCGCTCGCGACCGGGCTGCGCACCACCGCGGCGCATTCCACGCTGGTGGTCGCCGACACCAATTCCACCGCGATCAACCCCGACGGCACGCTGGGGCGCGGCGTCGGCGAGGTCGAGCTGTCGCGCCAGGAATCGGAGGCCGGCAGCCGGATCGAGGCGCGCCACGACGGCTATGCCCGCCACCACGGCTTCCACCATCGCCGCCAGCTGCTGCTGACCGGCGACGGGCGCGAGCTGCGCGGGGAGGATTCGCTCCTGCCGGTCGAGCGCAGCGGCTGGCACCGTCGCGGCAGCGGCAGCGGCACGCCCTTCTCGCTGCGCTTCCACCTCGGCCCCGGGGTGGAGGCGGTGGCGACCGCGGACGGACAAGCGGCGATGCTGCGGACCCCCGGCGGCGCCTTCTGGCACTTCCGCACCAAGGGCGAGACGCTGGCGATCGAGGAAAGCCTGTGGAGCGATCCGCTCGGCCGGCTGGTCACGATCCGCCAGATCGTCGTCCCCGGCCACGCGCCGCCGGGCGGCGCCAGCATCGGCTGGATCATGAAGAAGGCGCGGTGATACTTCCGTCACCCCGGGTCGAGGCGGGACCTTTGCAAAAGTCTCCACCGTGCTCCTGCGAAGGCAGGAGCACGGCCGGTACGCGGCGCTGTTGCATCCATTTTGCAAAGGCATTTTGCAAAGGCATTTTGCAAAGGCCCCGGGCCAGGCCTGTACTCAGCTCCGCAGAAGGGCCCGGGGTGACGTAACGACTTGAGCCACCGCGCCGCACCTTCTAGGGCCGCGCGCATGACGACCATCCCCATCCGCCGCGCCCTTCTCTCGGTTTCCGACAAGACCGGCATCGTCGATCTCGCCACCGCGCTCGCCGCGAAGGGGGTCGAGCTGGTGTCCACCGGCGGCACCGCAAAGGCACTGCGCGACGCCGGCCTGCCGGTGAAGGACATCAGCGACCTGACCGGCTTTCCCGAGATGATGGACGGCCGCGTCAAGACGCTCCACCCCAAGGTCCACGGCGGCCTGCTGGCGGTGCGCGACGATGCCGCGCACGTCGCCGCGATGGACGAGCACGGCATCGGCGCGATCGATCTGGTCGTCGTCAACCTCTATCCCTTCCAGCAGACCGTGGCGAAGGGCGCCGGCCGCGACGAGATCGTCGAGAACATCGATATCGGCGGCCCCTCGATGGTGCGCTCCGCGGCGAAGAACCACGCCTTCGTCGCGATCGTCACCGACCCGGCCGACTATCCTTTGGTGGCGAGCGGGGAGACCACGTTCCACAACCGCAAGCGCCTCGCCGCCAAGGCCTATGCGCTGACCGCGGAATATGACGCCGCGATCGCCAGCTGGTTCGCCTTCGCGGATCAGGGGATGACCTTCCCCGATACGCTGCCGCTGACGCTGAAGCGCGCCGGGCCGGAGCTGCGCTACGGCGAGAATCCGCACCAGACCGCCTCCTTCTACGCCGCCACCGGCCTTGCCGCGCGCGGCATCGGACAGGCGCGGCAGGTGCAGGGCAAGGCGCTCAGCTACAACAATTACAACGACGCCGACGCCGCGCTGGAGCTGATCGCGGAGTTCCGCGACGCCGCGCCGTCGTGCGTCATTGTCAAGCACGCCAACCCGTGCGGCGTCGCGACCGCCGCGACGCTGGCGCAGGCCTATGAGGCGGCGTTCGCGTGCGACACGGTCAGCGCGTTCGGCGGCATCATCGCGGTCAACCGCCCGCTCGACCGCGCCACCGCGGAGGCCATCACCGGCATCTTCACCGAGGTGGTGGTGGCGCCCGATGCCGACGAGGAGGCGATCGCGCTGTTCGCGGCGAAGAAGAATCTGCGCCTGCTGCTGACCGGCGAGCTGCCCGACCCGGCGCGCGCCGGGCTGGTGGCGAAGTCGATCGCGGGCGGCTGGCTGGTGCAGTCGCGCGACGGCGGGCGCGTGCTGCCCGCCGACCTGAAGGTCGTGACCGAGCGCCAGCCGACCGAGCAGGAGCTCGCCGACTGCCTCTTCGCCTGGACGGTGGCCAAGCACGTGAAGTCGAACGCGATCGTCTATGCCAGGGACGGCAGCACCGCCGGCGTCGGCGCGGGCCAGATGAACCGGCTCGAATCCGCGCGCATCGCCGCGTGGAAGGCGAAGGACGCCGCCGACAAGGCGGGCTGGTCGGCCCCGCGCACGATCGGCTCCGCGGTGGCGTCGGACGCCTTCTTCCCCTTCGCCGATGGCCTGCTCGCCGCGGTCGAGGCGGGCGCCACCGCGGTGATCCAGCCCGGCGGCTCGATCCGCGACGCCGACGTGATCGCCGCCGCCAACGAGGCGGGGCTGGCGATGGTCTTCACGGGCATGCGCCACTTCCGCCATTGAGCGGCAGGAGGTCGCCGGCCCACTCCCCCGTCATGCCGGGCTCGTCCCGGCATCCAGGGTTCCGCGCGCCTCGCCGGCGTGCGGGAGCCGGAACCCCGGACCCCGGCAAAGGCGGGACCTTCGCAAAAGGCGACACCGTGCTCCTGCGCCGGCAGGAGCCCAGGGTTGCAGGTCCCAAAAGGCGTTGATCTGATGGGCCCTGGGCTCCTGCCTGCGCAGGAGCACGGCGTGGGCTAGATGCCGTCGCACCTGTTTCGCAAACGTCCCGCCGTGAGCCGGGGTGTCGTGCTGGATAGCGCGACCCGATCACCCCATCCCACCCGTCATGCCGGGCTCGTCCCGGCATCCAGGGTTCCACGCGCCGAGCATCCGTCACCCAAGCGCCCGCGCCCCTCCCCGTGTTCCTGCGAACGCAGGAACCCAGAGCCCGGCAGGATCACTTGCGTCACGCTCCACAACCCTGGGCTCCTGCCTGCGCAGGAGCACGATCACACACGAAAAGGCCGGCGTCCCCCACGGAACGCCGGCCTTTTCACCGATACCGGGACCGACGACCTCAGCCGTCGTAATCGGCACCCAGATTCTGGTTGCGCGGCGGCGCGACCGCGGTCAGGCGCAGCGCCTCCGCCGATGCCGCCAGGCTGCCGATCTCGTCGGCCTCCTCCTCGTCGTCGATCTGGACGCGCTGCAGGCTCTGCACCGCCGATTCGTGCAGGTCCTTGGGCTTGACCGTCTCCTCCGCGATTTCGCGGAGCGCCACGACCGGGTTCTTGTCGCGGTCGCGATCGATGGTCAGCTCCGCGCCGCCCGACACCTGACGCGCGCGCTGCGCGGCGAGCAGGACCAGATCGAAACGGTTCGGAATCTTGTCGACGCAATCCTCGACGGTGACGCGCGCCATCGCGTATCCTTCTGTCGCTAAGCTACGGGAAGCGCCGGTCCCTAGCGGTATGGCCGCGATCCGTCAAGGAAAGCCCGCCTCTTGCCCCCGCCAGCGCCAGCCCCCATTCCCACCGCGATGGACGACGCCGCCCCGCAACCCACGTTCACGGTCGACGGCAACCGGCTGACGCTGCTCGACACCGGCCCGCGCCGGCTGGACGCGCTGCTGGGGCTGATCGACGGCGCGCGCGTCTACCTGCGCATCCTCTATTACATCTATGCCGACGACGCGACCGGGCAGCGGGTCAATGCGGCCCTCATCGCCGCCGCCGGGCGCGGCGTGCGCGTCGCGCTGATCGTCGACGGCTTCGGCGCGACGGGCGACACCGACTTCTTCCGTCCGCTGGAGGAGGCCGGGGTCGCGCTGTGCCGCTTCTCGCCGCGCTTCGGGCGCCGCTACCTGCTGCGCAATCACCAGAAGCTGGCGCTGGCCGATGCCGAGCAGGACGCGCGGATCATCATCGGCGGCTTCAATATCGAGGACGATTACTTCGGCACCCCCGCGCAGCAGGCGTGGCGCGACCTGGGCCTGCTGGTCGAGGGGCCGGCCGCCGCGCGGATCGCGGGCTATTTCGACGCGCTCCACGCCGGCATCCGCGACGGCGGCCGGATCCGCCGCCTCAATCGCTCGCTGGCGAAGTGGAGCGAGACGCGCGGGCGGCTGCGCTGGACGATCGGGGGGCCGACGCGGCGCCTGTCGCCATGGGCGCGCGCGATCCGCCACGACATGACCTATGCCCGCAGCATCGACATGATCGCGGGCTATTTCACCCCCAGCCCGCTGCTCCTGCGCCGGCTGGAGAAGGCCGGGCGCCGCCGCGCCGCGGTCCGGATCGTCACCGCGCATACCTCCGACAACAATGTCACGATCGCCGCGGCGCGATTCACCTACGCCGGGCTGCTGCGCCGGGGCGTGCGCGTGTTCGAATATCTGCCGACGAAGCTGCATACGAAGCTGTACGTCATCGACGACACGGTGTGGATCGGCAGCGCGAACTTCGACATGCGCAGTCTGTTCATCAATCTGGAGCTGATGCTGCGGATCGAGAATCGCGCCTTCGCCCGCCACGTGCGCGGCTATGTCGATGCCGAGGTCGCGCGGTCGCAGGAGGTGACGCTGCCCGCCTATGTCGCCGCGACCGGCTGGTGGCAGCGCGCCAAGCAGTTCGTCGCCTATCTGGTCACCGCGGTCGCCGACCCCGCGATCTCGCGCGGGCTGAACTGGGGGATCGACGAGGAATAGCGACGCTGCTCAGCACCGCCGTTCGGCCTGAGCGCAGTCGAAGGCCACGCACCGACGATCGTGGCTGTGCTTCGACGTCGCTCGGCACGAACGGAACGACGCGTGCTCTACCGTGGCCGCGTCCACAATTCCCGCCCCCGCGGCACCTCGGGAATCGCGCCGCGCCGCGCCGCCTGCGCCGCGGCCTTCGCGATCCACCCCAGCTTCGCCGCCTTGCCCGTCGTCACGCGGTGATCCCACGCATGTCGCCCCCGTGCCGCGACGGTGCGTGCGATATCGCCGTAGATCCCCGCCGCCGCCAGCACCGCCCAGGCGGAGCGGAACGACAGCGCCGTCGCGCCCACCCGCGCGCTCGCCTCGTGCGCGGCGGCGCGCGTCGCCAGCCGCCGCGCGAGCACGACCAGCCGGTCGCGGAACGGCGGCTTCATATGCTGGCCCGGCGGGATATCCATCTCCACCAGCCATTCCATCGGCAGGTAGCAGCGCGCGACCCGGTCGTCCTCCTCGATGTCGCGCGCGATATTGGCGAGCTGGAACGCCAGCCCCAGGTCGCACGCGCGGTCGAGCACCGCCTCGTCCTCCGGCGGCACCCCCATCACGATCGCCATCATGCACCCGACCGCCCCCGCGACATGGTAGCAATAACGATACAGATCGTCCTCGCTGCGCGGCATCCAGTCGTCCGCGTCCAGCTGGAACCCGTCGAGCAGGTCGTGGACGTAACGCGCGGGCAGCCGCGTCTCCGCCGCCACTACGCCCAGCGCATCGAACGCCGGGTCGCCGGTCGGCTCGCCGCGCAGCGCCGCCTCGCTCATCGCGCGCACCTGTGCCACCCGCTCGCGCGCGTCGTGGACGATCACGCGGTCGTGGCCGTGATCCTGCCCGTCGACCAGATCGTCGCACCGCCGGCACCAGGCATACAGCAGCCAGGCGCGCTCGCGCACGTCGGGCGCGAACAGCGTCGATGCGGCAGCGAAGCTCTTCGATCCCTTCGCGATCGAGGTGCGCGCCGCCGCCACCAATGCGGCGCGGTCCGGCGTCACAGGTCGCCCGCGTCCATGCGCACGATCGGTTGCGTCGGCACATGCCCGCCCATCCGGTCCAGCAGCGTGTCGAGCGTGTCCCCCACGATCAGCAGGTCGCGGTGCTGCGCGCGCAGGAAACCGACCTGCGCCATCTGCGCCCAGAAGGCGACGAGATGGTCGTAATAGCCGCGCGCGTTGAGCAGCCCGACCGGATCGGCGTGATAGCCCAGCTGTGCCCAGCTCAGCGCCTCCCACAATTCGTCCATCGTGCCGGTGCCGCCGGGCAGCGTCACGAAGCCGTCCGACAGATCCGTGAACAGCTGCTTCCTCTGGTGCATCCCCGGCACGACGTGGAGTTCGGACAGGCCGCGGTGCGCGACCTCGGCATCGACCAGCGCCTGCGGGATGACGCCGATCACCTCGCCCCCCGCCGCCAGCGCGGCATCGGCGATCGCCCCCATCAGCCCCAGCCGCCCGCCGCCGTAGACGACGCCGATCCCGCGTGTCGCCAGCGTCGCGCCGACCTCCCGCGCCAGGTCGAGGTAGAAGGGGTCGGCGGGGGTGGCGGAGCCGCAATAGATGGCGAGGCGTTTCATCCCCCGCCGCTACCGGATGCCCGACCGGCGGGCAATGGAGCGCACGCCGCCGCGCTTTTGTTTACAAACCGTGGTGGATCACTAGCCAAGGGCGCGCGACCGCGTCAGACATCGCGCAACCGGGGGGCGGGCGTGTTCAGGATCATCTATGCGAGTCGCGCGTCGCGGCTCCTGGCAGCGACGGAGGTGACCGCGCTGTGCGACGTGGCGCAGCAACGTAACGTCGCGGACGGGATCACCGGGCTGCTGCTGTTCGACGGCCTGCGCTTCCTCCAGGCGATCGAGGGCGAGCGCGCGCCGATCGAGGCGACGATGGAGCGGATCGCCCGCGACGGTCGCCATCACGAGATCGATTATGTCCAGCGCACCGACGTCGGTGCGCGGGAGTTTCCGCGCTGGTCGATGCAGATGCCCGCTGACCGCACCGGCGCCGCGTTCCTCGACACGATCAAGGACGACGTGGCGCAGGTCGGCGATCCCTATCTGCGCGCGCAGTTCATCGGCTTCGCCAAGCTCGCCGGGCTGTGGCGCCGCCGCGAGGCGGACTGACCGCCGGAACGACCGCCGGAGCGACCGCCGGTACGGGGGCGGGGAGAGCCGCTACCGCCCCGACAGCATCAGCGCCGCGGTCGCCTTCGCACTCCCCACCACGCCGGGAATCCCCGCGCCCGGGTGCGTGCCCGCGCCGGTGAAGAACAGGTTCGGAATCGCATCGTCGCGGTTGTGGACGCGGAAATAGGCGCTCTGCGTCAGGATCGGCTCCAGCGAGAAGGCGCTGCCCAGGTGCGCGTTCAGGTCGTGCGCGAAATCGGTCGGCGCATAGCTGAACTTCGTCACGATGCGGTCGTGGATGTCGGGGATCAGCCGCCGCCCGACCTCGTCCAGGATGCGCTTCTCCAGGATCGGGCGCACCGTTTCCCAGTCGCCCGCGAACCTGCCCATGTGCGGCACCGGCGCCAGCGCATAGAAGGTCGAGCACCCCTCCGGCGCCAGCCCCGGATCGGTCACGGTCGGGTGGTGCAGGTACAGCGAGAAATCCTCGCTCAGCATGCCGTGTTCGTAGATGTCGGCGAGCAGCCCCTTATAGCGCGGCCCGAACAGGATCATGTGATGCGGGATGCCCGGCCACGTCCCCTTGATCCCGAAATGGACGACGAACAGCGACGGCGAGAAGCGCTTGCGCTCCAGCGCCGCCGCGGTCCGCCTGGCCGCGCCCGATCCGGGCAGCAGGTCGCGATAGACGTGCATGATGTCGGCGTTCGCCGCCAGCATGTCCGCCTCCGCGCGATAGCCGCCCTGCGTCTCCACCGCGGTCACGCGGTCGCCCAGCGTCTCGATCCGCGCGACCGGGTCGCCCAGCCGCAGCGTGCCGCCCAGCCGCTCGAACAGCGCGACCATCCCCGCCACCAGCCGGTTGGTCCCGCCGCGCGCGAACCACACGCCCCCGTCGCGCTCCAGCTTGTGGATCAGCGCGTAGATCGCGCTGGTCGTCATCGGGTTGCCGCCCACCAGCAGCGTGTGGAACGACAGCGCCTGCCGCAGCCGCTCGTCCTTCACGAACTTCGACACGATCGAATAGACCGAACGCCACGCCTGGTATTTCGCCAGCGCCGGCGCCGCCTTTATCATCGATGCGAAGTCGAGGAAGGCGACATGCCCCAGCTTCTCGTATCCCTCGTGATACACGCCCGCGGAATAGTCGACGAACCGCTGATAGCCCGCGACGTCCGCCGGGTTCAGCTTCGCGATCTCGGCGTGGAGCACGCCGTCGTCGTTGGTATAGTCGAACGTCGTCCCGTCGGGCCAGTGCAGCCGGTAGAAGGGCTGGACCGGCTCCAGCGCGACGTCGTCGGCCATCGTCTGGCCCGACAGCGCCCACAATTCCTCCAGGCACGCCGGATCGGTGATGACGGTCGGCCCGGCGTCGAAGGTGAAGCCGTCCCGCTCCCAGAAATACGCGCGCCCGCCCGGCTTGTCGCGCGATTCCAGGATCGTCGTCTCGACCCCCGCGGATTGCAGCCGGATCGCGAGCGCGAGGCCACCGAAGCCGGCGCCCACCACCACCGCGCGCGTCATGCGGCACCTCCGCCCAGCAGCGCGGCCACCGCGCGCCCGACCGGCACCGGCGGCTTCCCGCTCAGCACGCGCATCTTGTCCCACAGCGTCGATTGCCCGGCATAGAAGCGCGACACCAGCGCGGGCGAGAGGCGATAGAAGCGTTCCAGCACGCGGTAGCGCTGGTCGGGGTCGGCGGCCTTGAACAGCATGAGGTCGAGCATCCGGTAGAAGCCGCGTTGCGCCCACAGGCGCGCGGCATGGTCATGGGTCAGCGCGTGGAGCGCGCTCCCGCTAAAATCGCGCTGCGCGGCGACAAGTTGCGCCAGCCGCACCGCATCGGGCAGAGAATAGCCGGTCGTCGGGTGGAACAGCCCGGCGCGCGCGCCCGCCTTGGCCACCTTGTCGCCGCCCGAGCGCCAATACGCCTCGAAATCGCCGCCGAAGACGACCGGCAGCACGCCGCGCTCCTCGCCCAGCGGATTGCCGGTCGTCCACCCCTTCGTCCGGGCATAGTCGCCGATCCGCCGCGCCAGCGCCGCCTGGTCCAGCGCGGGCGTGTCGCTGTAATAGGTGTCCTCGATCAGCAGGGTGTCGGCGCTGAACGGCAGCAGATAGACGAAGCGATAGCCGTCGATCTGCTCGACCGTGGCGTCCATCACCACCGGCCGCTCGACCCCGTGCCCCGCGCTGACCGACAGCTCGCGCCCGACGAACTTCTGCCAGCCGCAGTCGAGATGCGACAGGTCGGCGGGACCGCGCGCGTCGATCACCCCGGTCGCATTGACCCGCTCGCCCCCCGACATCACCACCGCGGTCGGGCTGCACGCGACCACCCGCCGCCCCGTCATGATCGCGCGCGGCGGCAGCGTGGCGCGGACATGCGCGTCGAGCTGCGCCGAGCGCACCGTGTAATAAGGCTGCGTCAGCGTGCGGGCATGCGCGGGGAAGCGCACGTCGTAATCGCCCCAGGCGTGGGTAATCAGCGGCGCCACCAGCGCGCGGTCGGCCGCCGCCACATCGGCGCCGAAGAACGACCAGAAATGGTTGCCGCCGACGACGTCGCCGTGCTCGATCAGCCGCACGTCCAGTTGCGGATGCCGCGCCGCCACCGCCAGCGCGATCATCGCCCCCGACAGCCCGCCGCCGACGATCGCGAGGTCGCATTTGTGGATCGCTGGCATGGCGTCGAGCGCTAACCGATCCGGCGGGGCGGGGGGAAGGGCGGGGGTGCGGGGAAAGGGGGGGTCCGGGCGACGGGACGATTACCCCAAACCCGCCGTCACCCCGGACGTGTTCGAGACCTCTGCGAAAATCGCGGATCGCTCGACAATTTCGCCGTTCCCCGGCGAAGGCGAGACCTTTGCAAAAGCGGCATCGTGCTCCTGCGAAGGCAGGAGCCCAGGGTTGCGGGTCCCATAAGGCGTTGTTCTGCTGGGCCCTGGGCTCCTGCCTGCGCGGGAGCACGGCGTCGGGTCGATGCCGTTGCACCCGTTTTGCAAAGGCCCGGCGAAGGTCGGGGCCCAGTTGGCGTGGCTTTTCCGTCCGTCACCACCGTCCCCCAGCTGCGCCCCGGCCTTCGCCGGGGAACAAGGATCTGAGTTTCGCAGAGGTCTCGACTTGTTCCGGGGTCCGGGGCCCCACACGCCTCGCCGACGTTGGGTGGACGGAACCCTGGATGCCGGAACGAGTCCGGCATGACGAAGGAAGACGGCGAGCCCGTTCCTGCGGCAACGCCCACCCCCACCGCCCCGTCATTCCCGCGCAGGCGGGAATCCATACACGCTGCCGTCGCGGCCCATCGATCACCTGCGCGTCCGGCCCCCTTCCACGGTGATGACGGTGAGAGGAACGACGCCCGCCCCCAAAAACCCGTCACCCGGGGCTTGACCCGGGGTCCCGCTTCTTCTCCGCCGCCGCGGGGGCAAGCCGGACCCCGGATCACGTCCGGGGTGACGAAACGCCCGCCGTCCGGTACACGCCCGGCGATGCCGATCGTCCCCATCCTGCTGTCCGCGCTGGCGATGTCGGCGATCGTCGCGGTGCGCTATCTCGCCGCCAGCGGCGGATTCGCGCTCGCCACGAGGGCGAAGCATCGCGGGCTGTACGCCGGGCTCGACCCGCAGATCCGGCGCGAGATCGCGTGGAGCCTCGCCTCCGCCGCGATCTACGGCGCGCCCGCCGGGGTCGTCGCCTGGGGCTGGCAGAACCACGGCTGGACGCGGATCTACGCCGACCTGCACGCCTGGCCCCTGTGGTACTGGCCGCTGTCGGTCTTTCTCTACCTCGCCGCGCACGACACCTGGTTCTACTGGACGCATCGCTGGATGCATCGCCCGCGGGTCTTCCGCCTGGCGCATGCGGTCCACCATGCCAGCCGCCCGCCGACCGCCTGGGCCGCGATGGCGTTCCATCCGGTCGAGGCGATCACCGGCGCTGTGGCCATTCCGCTACTGGTCTTCGCAATTCCCATTCATGTCGTCGCACTCGCTCTGGTGCTGACGATCATGACGGTTATGGGGGTGACCAACCACATGGGCTGGGAAATGTTCCCGCGATTCATGTGGGGCGGGCGCGTGGGACGCTGGCTCATCACCGCCAGCCACCACCAGCGGCATCATGAGCGGTACGGGTGCAATTATGGGCTCTATTTCCGGTTCTGGGATCGACTGTGCGGGACCGATGACGGGCTCGGCGACTTCGCGCGCAGTCATGCGCGTGCGCAGGGCGGGCGCGGCGCTGCTGCTGGCGGTGCCGCTGATCGGGGCGACCCCGCTCGCCGCGCTTGACGTCGCGGTCGAGAACATGCGCTCGGCCAGGGGGCTGATCCGCATCTGCCTGACCGCGGACCCGGACAATTTTCCCAATTGCGTCGACGATCGCGATGCGGTGACGCGCACCATCCCCGCGGGGCAGCACGCGCTCCACTTCGGTGCGCTGCCGCGCGGCGACTATGCCGTGGCGGTGATCCACGACGAGAACGGCAATGCGAAGCTCGACACGTTCATGGGCATCCCCAAGGAAGGGTTCGGCTTCTCGCGCAATCCGCCGATCCGCTTCGGCCCGCCGCGCTTCACCGCGGCACGCTTCCGCATCGACAGTGATGCCGAATCGCAACAGATCCGGATGCGTTACATGCTGTGACCCGGCACCGCCGGAGCCAATCCGGCGTCAGGGTGTTGAGCGCGCAGGAATAAAGGGGAAATTTCCGTGCACTCGATGCTTCGCGCCGCCGTCCGCGCCACATTCGTCGGCGCGCTCGCGCTGTCCACGCCGGTCGCCGCGCAGACCGGCAACGCGCCCGCAGAGCCGATCGCGGCGCCCGATCCGACGCTGGTCGGCGACACCGTCACCGTCGCGGTGGCCGGCGCCTATCTGCCGGATTACGAGGGGTCGGACGATTACCGCCTCGTCCCCGGCCCGGCGGCGATCGGCTCGTTCCGCAACCTGTCGTTCCAGGTGCTCGGCAACCGCGCCTCGATCGACCTGATCCCCAACCGTCCGGGTCCGACCTGGGACGTGCAGGCGGGGCCGGTGGGCGTCATCAACTTCAACCGCACCAACCTGAACGCGATCGACGACGTCCGCGTCCGCGCGCTGGGCAAGCGCGGCACTGCGATCGAGCTCGGCGGTTATGCCGGGATCGGCAAGACCGGGGTCGTCACCAGCCCCTATGACAAGCTCTCCGCGTCGATCAGCTACCGCTACGACGTCAACGGCGTGCACAAGAGCGGCATCCTGACGCCCTCCGTCAACTACTTCACCCCGCTCAGCCTGGAGGCGGCGGTGGGGCTGTTCGCCGCCGCGGAGCATGTCGAGCGCGGCTTCGCGCGCACCTATTTCGATGTCGACGCCGCAGGCTCCGCCGCGGGCGGGCTTCCCGTCTATACCGCGCGCGGCGGGTGGAAGCACTGGACGGTCGGCCTCGCCGGCACCTATGCGCTGACCGGCAATCTCCTGAAGGGTGCAAAGCTGATCGCGGGCGGCAGCTACAAGAGGATGCTCAACGACTTCGGCGATTCGCCCGTGACGTCGATCGCGGGCTCGCGCAGCCAGTGGCTCGCCGCGGTCGGGCTGGGCTATACGTTCTGAACGGTAGCGTCCCCGGACGCACCGCGTTAGGGAAAGCGCGGGCCGGACAGGCGCGGTTCAGCATCGCCGGTCCAGCCGACGGGTCTGCGTCAGAACGGAAAGAGGGTGTGGCATGAGCGATTTCGAGCCGATGATGGAGGCGCTCGACGCCCGCGCGCGGCGTCGCGAGACGCGCCGCGCCTTCTTCACCCAGGCCGCGGGGATGGCCGCCGGCGCGACGCTGCTCGCCGGGACCGCCGCCGCGCAGACCGCCACGCCGACGCCCTCGCCATCGCCATCGCCGTCGCCCTCTCCCACCTCGACCGCGCCGGTGCTCAGCGACGTCGACGTCCTCAACTTCGCGCTGAACCTCGAATATCTGGAGGCGAATTTCTACGCCCTCGCCGTCACCGGCTCGGGGCTGGGGTCGGCCGACATCAGCGGCTCGGTCGGCACCGCGGGCGCGGCGTCGGGCGGGCGCGCGGTGACCTTCACCGACGCCACGCTCGCCAGCTACGCGCGTGAGATCGCGGCGGACGAGCTGGCACACGTGCGCTTCCTGCGCGGCCAGCTGACCACGACCACCTATATCGCGCAGCCCGCGATCGACCTGTCGGTCGGCGTCAACAGCGCGTTCAGCGTCGCCGCGCGCGCCGCCGGGCTCATCACCGGCACGAATTCGGTGTTCGATCCCTATGCGTCGGAGGAGAATTTCCTCCTCGCCGCCTTCCTGTTCGAGGACGTCGGCGTCACCGCCTACAAGGGCGCGGCCCCGCTGATCGGCAACAAGCTGATCCTGGAGGCCGCCGCCGGCATCCTGGCGGTGGAGGCGTATCACGCCGCGACGATCCGCGGGCTGCTCTATCGCCGCGGCATCGACGCGCCGGCCCCCAATGCGATCACCCGCGCGGGCGGTATTTCCGATGCGCGCGACCGCCTCGACGGCAATCCGGCCGAGGACAAGGTGCGCGGCATCGCCCCCGACGACGATCAGGGGATCGCGACGCAGAGCACCGCCGACGGCGACCGTTCCAACATCGTCCCCGCGAACGAGAACGGCATCGTCTACAGCCGCTCGCCCGCGCAGGTGCTGAACATCGCCTATCTCAACAACACCACGGCGACCTCGGGCGGCTTCTTCCCCGCCGGCGTCAACGGAACGATCAAGAGCAGCGCGGCGGCGACCTGACGGGAGCGTCCGTCACCCTCCCCGACCCCTGCAGGAATGCCGTCATGATCAAAGATTCCGTCTTCGCCGCCCTCGACCTCGCCAACCAGCGCCGCGCGGAGCGCCGCCGCTTCCTGAAGTTCGCGGGCGGGGCCAGCGCCGCCGCGGGCGGGCTGGCGCTGCTCTCCGCCTGCGGTGGCGGGGGCGGGTCGCCCACGCCGTCGCCCTCCCCCTCGCCGACGCCCTCCCCCACCGGGACCGCGGTGCCGAACGACATCGCCATCCTCCAGCTGGCGCTGAACCTCGAATATCTGGAGGCGCAATTCTATTCGATCGCCGCCTTCGGCCGGTACCTGCCCGCCTCCAGCACCGGCGGCGTGGTCGGCACGCCCGGCGCGGTGACCGGCGGGCGCCAGCGCATCTTCGACGACCGCGTCATCGCCAATTACGCGCGGGAGATCGCCGCGGACGAGATCGCGCACGTCGACGCGCTGCGCGCGGTCATCACCGCCGCCAGCCCGAATTTCGTCATCAACATGCCCGCGATCAACATCGACGGCGGCGCCACCGGCGCCTTCACCGCCGCGGCGCGCGCGGCGGGCGTCGTCGGCGCGACCGAGACGTTCGATCCTTATGCCTCGGACGAGAACTTCCTGCTCGCCGCGTTCCTCTTCGAGGATGTCGGCGTCACCGCGTACAAGGGCGCCTCGCCGCTCATCACCAACGCCACCTATCTGGAGGCCGCGGCCGGCATCCTGGCGGCGGAGGCGTATCACGCCGGTCTGATCCGCAGCGAGCTGTTCCAGCGCGGGCTGACCGCGCGGAGCAACGCCAACAAGATCGCCGCCGCGCGCGATGCGCTCGACGGCACCGGCACGCTCGACGCGGGCATCGCCACGGCGGACGCCAGCGGCAATCTGACGGTCGCCAACATCGTGCCCGCCGACGGCAACGGCGTCGCCTACAGCCGCTCCACGGGCCAGGTGCACAACATCGTCTACCTGCGCCGCGACGCCGGGATCGGCGGCGGCTTCTTCCCCGCGGGCACCAACAACTCGCTCGAATCGCTGCGCACCAGCACCGCACCGACCGCGACGCCCACTCCGACGCCGACCGCCACCGCGACGCCACGCTGATCGCGCTTCCCCTTCGCCGCCATCGCCGCTATGCTCCCCCTCACCCCGGGGGGCCGCTGGCGCGCGGCTGAGAGGGGGGCAGCAGCCCCCGACCCGCTGAACCTGATCCGGCTTGCACCGGCGTAGGGAGGGAGCGGCGCGTCACCCCACGTCCGTCCTCTTCCGCCATGAGGAGAGACGACGATGGCCGACATTCCCGCCCGTACCGAAATTGGCGTCACCACCGGCCCGATCCGCGGCAGCCGCAAGATCCACGTCGGTCCCCTGCAGGTCGCGATGCGCGCGATCGACCTGGAGCCGTCCTCGGGCGAGCCCGCGCTCAACGTCTACGACACGTCGGGCCCCTATACCGATCCGCAGGCGCGCATCGACATCATGGCCGGGCTGCCGCAGCGCCGCCGCGCCTGGATCGAGGCGCGCGGCGACGTGGAGGCGTATGACGCGCGCGAGGTCCGCCCGGAGGATAACGGCCAGCTCGGCCCCGACCGCTCCGGCGGCGTCCCCCGCTTCCCGCGCGCCATCCCGCGCCCGCTGCGCGCGAAAGCGGGCGCCAACGTCAGCCAGATGCACTATGCCCGCCGCGGCATCATCACGCCCGAGATGGAATATGTCGCCACGCGCGAGAATCTGGGCCGCGAGATGGCGCGCGAATATGTCCGCGACGGCCAGTCCTTCGGCGCGGCGATCCCCGATTACGTGACGCCCGAGTTCGTCCGCGACGAGGTCGCGCGCGGCCGCGCCATCATCCCGTCGAACATCAACCACCCCGAAAGCGAGCCGATGGCGATCGGCCGCAACTTCCTGGTCAAGATCAACGCCAACATCGGCAATTCCGCGGTCGCCAGCAACGTCGCCACCGAGGTCGACAAGCTCGTCTGGTCGATCCGCTGGGGTGCGGACACGGTCATGGACCTGTCGACGGGGCGCAACATCCACGACACGCGCGAGTGGATCATCCGCAACTCGCCCGTGCCGATCGGCACCGTCCCCATCTATCAGGCGCTGGAGAAGGTCGGCGGCATCGCCGAGGAGCTGACGTGGGAGATCTTCCGCGACACGCTCATCGAGCAGGCCGAGCAGGGCGTCGACTATTTCACCATCCACGCCGGCGTCCGTCTGCCCTATGTCCCGCTCACCGCGAAGCGCGTGACCGGCATCGTGTCGCGCGGTGGCTCGATCATGGCGAAATGGTGCCTGGCGCACCACAAGGAAAGCTTCCTCTACGAGCGCTTCGACGAGATCACCGAGATCATGAAGGCGTATGACATCGCCTATTCGCTCGGCGACGGCCTGCGCCCCGGCAGCATCGCCGACGCCAATGACGAGGCGCAGTTCGCCGAGCTCTACACGTTGGGCGAGCTGACCCACCGCGCCTGGGCGCAGGACGTCCAGGTCATGATCGAGGGCCCCGGCCACGTGCCGATGCACAAGATCAAGGAGAATATGGACAAGCAGCTCGAGGTCTGCGGCGAGGCGCCCTTCTACACGCTCGGGCCGCTCACCACCGATATCGCGCCGGGCTACGACCATATCACCAGCGGCATCGGGGCGGCGATGATCGGCTGGTACGGCACCGCGATGCTCTGCTACGTGACCCCCAAGGAGCACCTCGGCCTCCCCGACCGCGACGACGTCAAGGTCGGCGTGGTGACGTACAAGCTCGCCGCCCACGCCGCCGACCTCGCGAAGGGCCACCCGGCGGCCAAGCTGCGCGACGACGCGCTGAGCCGCGCGCGCTTCGAATTCCGCTGGCGCGACCAGTTCAACCTGTCGCTCGATCCCGACACGGCGGAATCGTACCACGACCAGACCCTCCCCGCCGAAGGCGCCAAGACCGCGCACTTCTGCTCGATGTGCGGCCCGAAATTCTGCTCGATGAAGATCACGCAGGAGGTCCGCGACTTCGCCGCGAAGCAGAACGCGCCGGTGGAGACGTTCGTCGCTGCGGAGGACGCCGAGGCGGGGATGACGCGGATGAGCGAGCTCTACAACGAAGGCGGTCGTGAACTGTATACCAACGCCGGGCGAAATCGATAGCGAATCGAAGAGAGTAGTAGACTTGCAATGAGGCACAGCCCGGCACTTGAATTTCGCTTGTCAACCCCCAAAATTTGTGGTAGGCGAGAACAAAGCGGGGACGTCGCGTCTCCGCTTTCGACTGATGGATGAGGAAGGCTGAGCCATGGCGGCGTTGATGCTAAATCGTCCAAATTACACGCGAGCAGAACGCGAAGCCCAGCGTATTTTGGATGATATGAGAGTGGTTACTCCGCCGGTTAATCCGGTAGAGGTTGCCAAAAATCTAGGTGTGGAGGTTGTGTTTGCAACTTTCTCGGGAAAAAGTCGCGGCATCTCGGGGTTCTACGATTGCGAAGAAAATGCAATTTTTGTCAATGAGGAGGAGTTTCCTCTCAGGCAAACCTTTACAGTCGCTCATGAATTAGGCCACAGTGTTTTGCATGGCGATTGGGCGAGATCCGCCGATTATCAAGTTATGTGGCGTGATCCTACTCGGCAGAACCAAGATTTTCGTGAAAAAGAAGCTAATGCATTTGCGGCCAGCCTGCTAATGCCGCGCGACATGATGGATGAGTATTGGGATAGGCTTAGCCTCCAGCAAATGTCGCGTCTTTTCGCCGTATCAGTACCAGCTATGAAAAACAGGCTCTCGTTCCTGTATGGCGTCTGATCGCGATGAGGCCAAAGGCCAGATCGTCAGGCGGGAATCTGACGATGCTGAGCTGGATAGCGCTTTAGGAGCAGCTAGCCGCCTTCAGCTTGAGCTTGCCCGCGAGCAGAATAGACACGAAGAAGCCAAACGCGATAAAGATCTCGGGTTCTTCGGAAAACTCATCGGCGGCGAAAAGACCGCACCTGTTGTGGTCGCCATGCTTGTTGTGGTGATAGCTTTTGCGGCGGCAATTGGGTGCTTAATTATGGCTGCTGTCCAAGCTTCACAGGCCGAGTTTTGGGCAAAGCAGGCGGAGCGTGCATTTGGGTTGGGTTCAGCGGCGGTCGCCTACATTTTCGGTAAGGGCTCAAACTAATCGTAAGTTTCAATAATGATACCGGCACTGCGCCACCTGCAACACCTGCTCGTCGCCACTTCCCGTCACGCGATACACCAGCCGATGCTCGTGGCTGATCCGGCGCGACCACCAGCCTGACAGATTGCCGCCCAGCGGCTCGGGCTTGCCGGTGCCCTTGAACGGGTGTCGCCGGCATTCGTCGATCAGCCCCATCAGCTTCGCGGTGATCTTCTCGTCGCTATCCTGCCAGTGGCGCAGGTCTTCCCACGCCGTCGGCCAGAACTGCACGTTCACGGCAGCGGCACAGCCTTGGTATCGCCCGCTTCGAACCCGCGTACCGCCTCCAGCAGTCGCTCGGCGTTCTTCGGCGAGCGCAGCAGGTACAGCGTCTCCTCAATCGACGCCCATTCACTCGCCGAGATCAGCACCGCACCCTCGCCGCGCTGGCGCGTGATGGCGAGCGGGGCGCGATCCGCGACCACCTTGTCGATCATCGACTTCAGGTTCTCGCGCGCTTCGGAATAGCTGACAGCTTGCATGCCCGGAATATGGACAAAGGATTGGACAACGTCAATCGCCACTTTTCCCCTGTCCTACACCCTCCAACATATGCCTTCCTCCCCGGCATGACCGACGACACCCCCTCGCCCGCCGGGCCGGCGCTGCCGCCCTTCGCCCCCGTTCCGCTGCGTGCGCGCCACGACGGCTGGACGCCGCAGCGCCAGCGCGCCTTCATCCTCGCGCTGGCGGAAACCGCCTGTGTCGAGGAGGCCGCGGAGCATGTCGGGCTGTCGCGTGCCGCGGCCTATGCGCTGCGCCGCCGCCCCGACGCCGCGGCGTTCCGCGAGGCGTGGGATGCCGCGCTCGACGTCGGCGTGGCGCGGTTGTCGGATGCGGCGATGGCGCGCGCGCTCCACGGCGTCGCCACACCCGTCTTCTATCAGGGCGAGCAGATCGGCGAGCGCCGCCGTTTCGACGAGAAGCTGACCATGTTCCTGCTGCGCTACCGCGACCCGCGCCGCTACGGCGCGTGGAACGACCACGAGCGGCATTACCATGCCGCCGATGCCGATCAGAAGCTGGGCACGGCGCTCGGCCGCTTTCCCGCCGACCCCGCCTCCGGCGCCGACGTGGCGTAAACTTTGTCAACTTCCGGTCGATCCATAGCGGTGACATCGGCGCTTCCGCCGCACCGGCCACCTTGCTAATCAGATCAGGCGCCACGGCCGTGGCGCTTCACCCGGGGGGGAAACCAGTGTCGATGAATTTCAGGAAGGCGGCCCTCTGGGCCGCGCTCATGTCCATGCCCGTGTCCGTCGCAGCGCAAACGCAGACCATGATGATCCCGACTGGCGGTGACGGCGGCCCGGCGATGCCGCAGAACGCGGCCGATCCGCAGGACTCGCCCGAGGAGATCGCGAAGGATGCCGAGGGCGACCTGAAGGACGCGCGCTTCTACAACAGGCCCGGCGCGACCCGTGCCGCCTTCAACGACGACTGGCAGCAGTGCCGGCTGATCGCGCGCGGTTCGCGCACGCCGACCGGCATGATCCCCTATCACTACAACCCCGCTCTCGTCTCGCCGGTCGCCATCGGGGTCGGAGGGCTGCTCGGCGGTCTGATCGCGGGAGCGATTGCGCAGGGGCAGCAGCGCCGCGCCAATCGCCGCAACTGCCTGATGATCCGCGGGTGGCGGCTGGTCGACGTGCCGCCCGCCGATGCGGCGCGCGTGGCGGCGATGACGCCGGATCAGCGCCGCGCGCATTTCGACACCATGATCGGTGCGCAGACCGTGCCGGGCACGGTGACCGAGCGGACGCGCTTCTCGCTCGCGCCCGATGCCGCGCTGCGACTGGATGCCCCGCTGACGCAGCCCGCGACGCTGTGGCTGGGCAAGAAGGTGGACGCCGCCGCGCCCTTCGCGCTGGCGCCGGGCGAGGGCGCGATCGTCGTCGCGTTCCGCCGCGTCGATCCGTCGACCGCGGGGCGCTCGGCATCGGTGTCGCTGCTGCGCTACGACATCGCGCACCGCGATGTCATGTTCCAGCCGAAGGACTGGAAGAAGACCGGCGACAAGACGACCTATACCAGCATCGTGCCCAGCCACGACAAGACGTCGGCGTACGAGGTGCAGGTGGTACGCGTGACGCCCGGCGACTATGTCATCAACTCGCTGTCGCTAAACAACCAGCCGCACGTGACGACGCATTGCTTCGGCGCGCCCACCTTCGCGGTGGCCGCGGGGCAGGTCGTCTACCTCGGCGATTTCAGCCCCTATACGAAGGCGCCGCTGACCGACGGCAGCAAGCTGACGACGCTGATCTATTCCTCGCATCCCGACGACGCGCGCCGGCTGCTCGCCGCCCGGCAGCCCGCGCTTGCCGGCGCCATGGTCCCCGCCGACCTGCGCAATCAGGCGACCTATTCCTGCGCGGGACAGGACATGACGCGCTGGGACATCGACGGTGCCGCCGCGCTGGCGCCCGCCGCGCCGGAGGTGCTCGCCCCGGCCCGGTGAGCCGTCGTCCCGCCGCCCCGGTACGGCCCGGGGCGGCGGGCTAACCGATCGCCGGCAGCGACCAGTCGATCGTGCCCCGCCCGTGCTGCTCAAGGAAGGTGTTGGCCCGGCTGAAATGACGCGATCCGAACCACCCCTTGTACGCCGACAGCGGCGATGGGTGCGGCGCGGTCAGCACCAGGTGCCGCCCGCCTGCCGCGACGTCGCGGACGAACGCCGCCTTCTTCTGCGCATGGCTGCCCCACAGCAGGAAGACGACCGGCTGATCGCTCGAAGCCACGGCGCGCACCACCGCGTCGGTCAATCGCTCCCACCCCCGCCCGCGATGCGCCGCGGCGCGGCCTTCCTCGACCGTCAGCACGGTATTGAGCAGCAGCACGCCCTGCCGCGCCCAATGCGCCAGATGGCCGTGCGCCGGCGCCACGATGCCGCAGTCGCTCGCCAGTTCCTTGTAGATGTTGGCCAGGCTGGGCGGCACCCTCACCCCCGGCCGCACCGAGAAGGACAGGCCATGCGCCTGCCCCGCGCCGTGATACGGGTCCTGCCCCAGGATGACGACGCGCACCGCGTCGAGCGGGGTCAGCGCCAGCGCCGCGAAGCGATCCGCGGCGGGCGGAAAGATGCGCTTCCCCGCCGCCTCCTCCGCGGCGACGAACGCACGCAGCGCCGCCATGTACGGCGCATCGAATTCGCCGCGCAGCGCGGCGGCCCAGCCGGGATCGAGCACGGGGTCGGTCATGCACCGCGCCTACGCCGCCGCCACGGCCCGCGTCAAAGCGTGGCGCGCTTCCCGAACCCCGCCAGCGTCTCCGCCGGCGCATCGTCGCTGACCGTCACCTGCTCGACCCGCGACGCCGGCGAGCCCTGCCGGGCGCACCCGGCGATCGTCTCGACCATCTCGGCGGCACCCTCCACCACTGCCTCGACGCTGCCGTCGGCGCGGTTGCGGACCCAGCCGTCGAGCCCCAGCGCCGTCGCATGCTCGACGAACCAGTCGCGGAAGAAGACGTTCTGCACCCGCCCGGTCACGACCAGCCGGCGGCGGATCACACCACATCGTCCCCGGACGCGCGCCCGCCGTCCTTCTTGGGATAGTCCTCGGGCGACACCTCGCCCTGGTTCTTCACCGCCTGTTCGTCGCCGGCGGGGCGCGGCGTGCCGTCGCTCGTGTCGAAATCGCCGCCGGGCTTGTTGGGCTGTTCCACCATCGTCGCTCTCCTCGTCCGGCATCAACGGATGGAGGCGGCGGAAGGGTTCAGCCGTCGCGCCGCTGCTCGATCAGCCAGGGGCGCGGCCGCCCGGTCGGCCTGGGGGTGCCGTCCAGCCGGATCGCGCGGTCGACGCGGACGGGCTTCAGCATCAGCGTGCCGTTCATACCCCCGCCGGTCTTCTCCGCCAGGATACGCTTCACCGTCGCCTGTCCGCCGACGACGCGGCCGAACGCGGCATAGCCGGGGTTGGCGGGGGTCCAGTCCATCGATGGCTGCGCGCCGACCGTGATGAAGAAATTGCCGTTGGCGGATCCCGGCGGGCCCTTCCTCGCCATCGAGATCGTCATGTCGAGGTGGCGAATGCCGGTCTTCTTCGTCGATTCGTGCGGGATCATGTCGAGGAAGCGGCGCGCATCGGTGCGGATGCCCGACTGGATGAAGCCGAACTGCGGCGCCTTGCGGTTGCGCGCGGTGCGATAGAAGCTGACCCCGTCGAACCGCCCGTCGTCGACATATTTCAGGAAATTGTCGGTCGTGGCGGGCGCATGCCGCCGGTCGAGCGCGAGGACGATCGGTCCGTCCGCCGTCTCCAGCTTGACCCGGACCCAGCCCGGCGTGGCCCGGTCGGCACGCTGCGCGGCGATCGGGGTGGCGATCAGCAGAAGGGCGAGGGCAGGGATCAGGCGGCGCATCCGCTGCGGCTACCCCTCGCCACCCGTAGCGGCAAGCACGTTGATCGCGGCATGGACCCGCGCCTCCGCCTCCTTGCGTGGCAGCCCGGCGGGAATCTCCTCCCCCAGCCGGATCGTGACGACGCCGGCGCGCGGCCAGCCCCTGCGCGGCACGAACCGCCCGCTGTCGGTCGCGATCGGGACCACCGGATAGCCCAGCGTCTTGTACAACCCGGCAAATCCCGAGCGCAGCGGCGGGGTGGCGCCGTGCGGGACGCGCGTTCCCTCCGGATAGACGATCACCGAGCGCCCCTGCGCCTTCGCCACGCCGGCGTCCTTGACCATCCGCCGCAACGCACTGGCCGACGCGTCGCGGTCGACCGCGATCGCGCCGTACACCTTCGTCGCATAGCCCCACAACGGGATCCGCATCAGCTCGCGCTTCAGCACGACGGCGGGGCCATGGAGCAGGAACGAAAGCTCGACCGTCTCGTACATCGCCTCGTGCTTGGCGGCGTAGAGCACGGGATGGTCGGGCAGCGTCCCCTCGAACCGGGTGCGTACCCCCAGGAAGGTCGCCGCGGCCCAGCGATGGAAGCGCGACCAGCCATGCGCATAGGGGACCATCATCCGCTGCCCGCCGATCAACGCGACCAGCGGCACGATCAACAGGATCGGCACCGATCCGGCATAGAACACCAGCCGGAACGCCAGCGCCCTGAGGATCCGCCACGCCGTCATGCCCGTCCCCCATGCGGCACGCGCCGCCACACCGCCTGCCCGCCGATCGCGGCGGCGCGCAGCAGCAGCTTGTTGTATTCGTTGAACGCCTGCCCCAGCGTGGGGAAGCTCGGCACCCCGTCGACCACGATGTCCACCCCGTCCCCCAATGCGTAGGCCAGCTCCAGCCGCGCCCGCCGCGCATGCCAGTCGGACGTCACCAGCCGGATCGTGCGGTAGCGATGCCGCGCCAGCCACGCCGCGGTTTCCTCCGCATTGCCCCGCGTATCCACCGCATCCGCGCCCAGATCGACGCAGCAGGCGATCGTGCGGGCATGCCCCGCCACGCGGATCAGGTCGGCGCGCGTCACCCCCGGTGCGGTCCCCGTCACCAGCATCCGCCGCGCCCGCCCCGCCTCCAGCAGCTCCAGACCGCGGGCGATCCGCCCCGCGGCGCCCGTCGGCACGACGATCGCGTCGGTACGCACCGCCGGCGCGGCCGGGCCGGGCAACAGCCACATGAACGCGACGAAGCCCAGCGCCCAGCCCAGCAGCGCCAGCGCGATCAGCCGGCGGATCACAGCGTGCGCGCCAGCGATGCGGTCACCGTCCGGCGCGCCACCGTCGCCGCCAGCGCGACGAAGACGAAGGGCAGCGCGATGATCGCGATCCAGCCGCCTTGCCCCAGCGCCGCGCCGCCCAGCAGTTGCGACCCCGCCGCCGCGACCTGCCATCCCAGCACGGCCACGACGATCCACGCCGCCACCCCGCCGACCAGCGCGCCCAGCGCGGCGTCCAGCGCGATGCGCCGCTGGAACAGCCGGGCGACCTGCACGTCGGTCGCGCCCAGCCCGTGCATCACCTCGATCGTGGTGCGGTGCGCGTCCAGCCCGGCGCGCGCCGCCAGCACCACGACGGCCCCGGTCGCGGTCGCCATCAGCGCGACCAGCACGACCGCCAGCGTGGTGAAGCTCGTCAGCAACCGCCCCACCGGCGCCATCGCATCGCCGTGCCGCTCCAGCGTGGCGCCCGGCGCGACCTGCCTCAGCAGCGTGCGCACGCGCTCCACCGCATCGACGCGATCGGCCAGATCGATGTCGATCAGCGCGGGGATCGGCAGGTCGTCGTTGCCGGCCTCGCCCAGCCATGGCCCCAGCAACCGCTCCAGCTCCGCCGCCGGCACCGGCTCGGCATGGCGCACGGCGGAGGATTGCCGCAGCGCCGCCAGCACCCGCGCCGCCGTCGCCTGCCGCACCGGCGGGTCGGCCGCGGTCACCTGTACCGTAGCACGTCCCGCCAATTCGCGACCCAGCGCGCCCGCCGCCGCCGCGGTGCCGATCGCGGCGGCGGCGGCGAGGATGGTCAGGAACAGCATGATCGCCAGCACCCACGCCATGACGCGCCCCTGCCGCGCGGCGTCGAGAACGCGGGTGGTCGACGGCGTCATGCCGCGCCCCGCTCCGCCGGGCGGGCCGGCGGGAAGCGCAGGCTGCCGGTGGGATCGTGCAGCCGGCCATCGACGATCCGGATCATCTGCGCCGCCTTCACGCGGTTCAGGAGGCTGAGGTCGTGCGTCGCCATCACCACCGTCGTGCCCAGGCCGTTGAGCGAGGCGAAGAGCTGCATCAGCCGCTCCGCCATCGCCTCGTCGACGTTGCCGGTCGGCTCGTCCGCGACCAGGATCTCGGGCCGGCCGATGACGGCACGCGCGATCGCCACGCGCTGCTGCTCGCCACCGGACAGCGTCGGCGGGCGCGCATCGGCGCGGTGGGTGAGGCCGACCCAGGCCAGCATCTCGCCCACCGCCTCGCGCACTTCGCTCTCCAGCACGCCGGCGATGCGCAGCGGCAAGGCGACATTGTCGGCGATCGACAGGTGGGGCACCAGGCGGAAGTCCTGGTAGACGACGCCGATCCGCCGCCGGAAACCGGGAATGCGCTGCCGCGGCAGCGTCACCACGTCGGTGCCGAACAGCCGGATCACGCCGCGGCTGGGGCGCTGCGCGAGGTAGAGGAGCTTCAGCAGCGACGTCTTGCCCGCACCGCTGGCGCCGGTCAGGAAATAGAATTCGCCCGGCGCCAGCGCGAACGACAGGTCGCGCAGCACCTCGTCGCCCTGGCCGTAGCGCAATCCGACATTCTCGAACTGGACGATTCCCGCCACCCGGCCTCAACCTGTGTAAACGTCGCCTGCCATCGCACGCGCCTTCGGACGCTTCAAGCACGGCGCGACGTGCTTGCCATCGGGGCGGGACAGGTGTTTAGATTCGGTTTCCGTCCAGCCGGTGCCTGCGTCCATGCTTCTCGAATGTCCCGAATGCCGCACCCGCTACCTGGTCCCCGACAGCGCGATCGGGACCACGGGGCGCACCGTGCGCTGCGCCAACTGCCGCCACAGCTGGTATCAGGATCCGCCCGAGCCGGAGGACGAGCCGGAGGACGAGCCGGAGGACGAGCCGGAGGCAGCGCCAGCGATACCGGCCGCGGCGGTGGAGGATGTCCCCCCGGCCGCCCCGATGCCGGCCGCGGCGCCCCCGCCCCCGCCCCCGCCCGAGCCGTTCGTCGCACCGCCGGCCGGGACGCCCGGCTACGACGCCTTCGCGCATCGCCCGCCGTTCCGCCCCACCCGCAACAACACGCGGGTACGCACGATCGCGTCGTTGGCGGCGGGGCTGCTGATGCTGATCGCGGTCGGGATCATCCTGTGGACGACCGCGCCGGGGCTGGCGCAGCAGATCGGCCTGTCGATCGGGCCGGAAGAGCTGCCGCTGCGCATCGTCGACAACCCGATCGAGCGGCGCAAGATGGCAAACGGCTCGGAGCTGTTCGCGGTCAGCGGGCAGATCACCAACCCGTCGCCCACGCGCCAGCGCGTCCCCGACATCCGCGCCGACCTGCGCGATGCGCAGGACAAGATCGTGTTCAGCTGGACGATCACCCCGCAGCAGCGCACGCTGGCGCCGAACGCCGCGATCGATTTCAATTCGGCGCAGGTCGACGTCCCCGCCAGTTCGAAACGGCTGGACCTCAGCTTCGTCGGCGAGGCGGGCTGACCCGCGTTTTTCGACGTTGCCAGTCCATAATGGCGATGCTAGGGGCGCGTCCTTGCCAAACGTCGGGGCTGCCCCGTCGTACATCCACGTGCGGTCGTGGCGGAATTGGTAGACGCGCAACGTTGAGGTCGTTGTGTCCGAAAGGACGTGGAAGTTCGAGTCTTCTCGACCGCACCATCCTATCCCGGCGGATAGGTTCGCCCGTTGAGGCGATCCGGTACCCGAATCCCGGGCTGAGGCGTTGAGAGTCGCGATGGCGACCCAGCCCCATATCAACGCCATCGGCACCGCCGTTCCCGCGCAGGACATCCATGCCGCGTTCGTCGACTGGGCGCGCGCGCGCCTGCCGGCGGCGGAGGCGAAGCTCTTCGATCGCATGGCCGCACGCTCCGGGATCGGCCACCGCTGGTCGGTGCTTCCCGACCCGCCGGTCGCACCGGGCGGCTTCTACGCCGCGGAACCGCATCCCGGTACCGCCGCGCGGATGGCGCTCTATGCCGGGGCGGCGCCGGTGCTGGCGCTTGCCGCGATCGCCGATCTGGCGACCCGCGTGTCGACCGGCGCCATCACCCATCTGGTCGTCGCCAGCTGCACCGGCTTCGTCGCCCCCGGTATCGACCAGCGCATTGCCGCCGCGCTCGGCCTGTCGCCCGCGGTCGAGCGGACGCTGGTGGGCTTCATGGGCTGCTACGCCGCGGTCGCCGCGCTGCGCACCGCGCGCCACATCGTCCGGTCGGAACCGGAGGCACGCGTGCTCGTCGTCACCGTCGAGCTGTCCACGCTCCACCTGCAGGCGGAGGATCGGCTGGAGCCGCTGCTGGCGATGCTCCAGTTCGGCGATGGCGCCGCCGCCGCGCTGGTCACCGCCGATGCCGTCGGGCTGCCGATGGGGCGCCCCTTCGCCACCACCCTTCCCGATTCGGATGCGCTGATCCGCTGGGACATCACCGATCGCGGCTTCGCGATGCATCTCTCGGGCGAGGTGCCCGGCCGGATCGCCGCGGCACTCAGGGACTCCGCGCTGGTCACCGCGATCACCGGCGGTCGCACACCCGACGCCTGGGCGGTCCATGCCGGCGGACGCTCGATCCTGGATGCGGTCGCCATCGCGCTCGATCTGCCCACGGATGCGCTCGACGCGTCGCGACGCGTCCTGGCCGACAACGGCAACATGTCCTCCGCGACGCTGATGTTCGTTCTCGCCCGCCTGCTGGAACGCCCCGTGCCCGATTACGGCATCGCGCTCGCCTTCGGTCCCGGCCTCGCCGCGGAGGGGTTCGCGTTCGGACGGTCGGCATGACGCTCGCGACCCGCGCCGTCGCCGAGGAATGGATGGACTCGGACGATCTGCCCGCCGCCACCTATGCCGATGTCGTCGCCGATCTGGCCAGGGTGAACCGGGTCACGCTCGCCGCCCGCCCGACGCTCGCCTTCCTGCGCCGGCTGACGACGCCGGGGCAGCGCTATCGCCTGCTCGACGTCGGTTATGGCGACGGCGATATGCTGCGTCGGATCGCGCGCTGGGGGGAGCGTCGCGGCGTCGCGTTCGACCTGGTCGGCATCGATCTCAACCCGCGTAGCGAGGCGGCGGCGCGCGCGCACACGCCGCCCGGCACCGCCATCGACTGGCGGACCGGCGACTATGCCGGTCTGACGGGGGAGACATGGGACTTCATCGTCTCCAGCCTCGTCGCGCACCATATGACCGAGGCGCAGCTCGTCGCCTTCCTGCGCTTCATGCAACGCCATGCCGCGGTCGGCTGGCTGGTCAACGACCTGCATCGGCACGCCTTCGCCTATCGCGGCTGGCCGCTGCTCGCGGCGCTGTTCCGCTGGCATCCGATCGTCCGCCACGATGGCCATCTGTCGATCGCGCGCAGCTATCGCCCCGGCGAATGGTCCGCGATCCTCGACGCGGCGGGGGTAGAGGATGCGCGTATCTACCGCGCCTTCCCCTTCCGGCTGTGCGTCGAGCGCCACCGATGACGCCGCTGATCCTGGGCGGCGGGCCGGCGGGCGCCGCCGCTGCTATCGTGCTCGCGCGCGCCGGCATCCGCGCCACCGTGCTGGAGCGTCACCGCGACACCGGCGACGCCTTGTGCGGCGGCTTCCTCAGCTGGCGCACGCTCGATGCGCTCGCGGCGCTGGGGATCGAGCGCGACCGCCTCAGCGTCGAGCGGATCACCCGCGTCCGCCTCTTCGCCGGCGGGCGCATGGCGGAGGCCCGCCTGCCCGCCCCCGCCATCGCGGTATCGCGGCGCCACCTCGACACCCTCCTCATCGACCACGCGGCCGCGCTCGGCACGGGGGTCGAGCGCGGCGTCGCGGTACGCGCGGTGGAAGAAGGGACGATCCGCACCGCGGATGGCGCGACGCTGACCCCCGAAACCCTCTTCCTGGCCACCGGCAAGCACGACGTCCGCGGCGCCGCCCGCCCGGCGGACGCCCGCGGCAGCGACCCGACGCTCGGCCTTCGCCAGCGCCGGTCGCGCTGCGTCACGCTCGACCGGCTCGTCGGGGACGCCATCGAGCTGCATCTGTTCGACCGTGGCTATGCCGGCATCGCGCGGCAGGAGGACGGCAGCACCAACATCTGCCTCGCGGTGCATCGCTCCCGCCTCGACGCGGCGGGCGATCCCGCGCGGCTCCTGGCCGAGCTGGCCGACGACGCCCCCGCCCTAGGCGATCGCCTTTACGCCGGGGACGGCTCCGCGGTCGAGGCGGTGGCCAACGTCCCTTACGGCTGGCGCGCGACCGCCGGTGTATCCGGCCGCTTCCGTCTGGGCGACCAGGCCGCGGTCATCCCCTCGCTTGCCGGCGAGGGAATGGGCATCGCGCTTGCCAGCGGCGCGTCCGCGGCATCGGCGTGGCTCGCGGGAGGGGCGAACGCCGCCCCGCGGTGGCAGCGCGACTTCGCCGATCGCGCCGCGCATCCGTTGCGCATCGCCGGCACGGTACGCGCACTCGCGGAACGCCCCGCCCTGTCCGCGCCGCTGCTGTCGATCGCCGCCCGCACCGGGCTGATCCACGTCATCGCGCGGCTGACACGGATCGATCACGCAACCCATTGAACAACGACCCTCCCGGAACCAGATCGCGCCCATGGAACAGATCAATCTCTCCGAAGCCGAGTGGAAGCAGCGGCTGACCCCCGAACAATATCACGTCCTGCGCCAGGCCGGCACCGAACGCGCCTTTTCCGGGCGGCTCAACGATAACAAGGCCGACGGCATCTACCATTGCGCCGCGTGCGAGCTGGCGCTGTTCGACAGCGTCGACAAATACGATTCCGGCTCCGGCTGGCCCAGCTTCACCCAGCCGATCACGCCCGATGCGGTGACCGATCACCGCGACACCAGCCACGGCATGACGCGTGTCGAGACCCGCTGCGCGCGGTGCGACAGCCACCTCGGCCACGTCTTCCCCGACGGCCCGCCGCCGACCGGGCTGCGCTATTGCATGAACTCGGTGTCGCTCGACTTCCGCGCGCGCGCCGCGGCCTGAAATCCATTTCTTGTTAACCATGGCCTAAGCCTTTATCCGGCAAGGCGCACGCCATGGCCCGCGCCTCCTCCCCCAAACGCCGATCCGCAACCCCCTCGCGCTGGCGGGGGCGGTTGTGGTTTGCCACGAAGGCGGCGATCGCGCTCGCGGTACTGCTGCTCGGTGCGCTCGTTACCGCGGTCTATATCGCGCGTGCCCAGCTGCCGAGCTTCGAAAGCCTGAAGTCCTCGCCCAACGGGCAGATGATCCGCGTCCATGCCGCCGATGGCTCGGTGCTGGTGTCGCTCGGGCCGAGCTACGGCGAATGGCTTCCCTACGATCGCATCCCCGCGGTGATGCGCGATGCGACGGTCGCGGTGGAGGATCGTCGCTTCCGCAGCCATCTGGGCGTCGACCCGATCGGCATCGCGCGCTCGGCCGCGATCCGGATCGAGCGCGGCCGTTGGATCCAGGGCGGCTCGACCATCACGCAGCAGCTCGCGCGTAACATCTTCCTGAACAACCAGAAGAAGTTCGGTCGCAAGTTCCGCGAGTGGATCCTGGCTCTGGCACTGGAGCGCAAGTTCACCAAGGATCAGGTCCTCGAACTGTATCTGAACAAGGTCTATTATGGCGGCGGCGCCTATGGCATCGACGCCGCCAGCCGGAAGTTCTTCGGCCACGGCGCCGACCGGCTGACGCTGGCGGAGGCGGCGGTCATCGCCGGGCTGGTCAAGGCGCCGTCCAACTACTCCCCCACCGCCGATGCCGACGCCGCCAAGGGCCGCGCGGGCGTCGTGCTGCAACAGATGGTGCGCAACGGCTTCATCACCCAGGGGCAGGCCGATTCCGCCGACCCCGCCGATGTCGCGCTCGCCCCCGCGCCGAAACAGAACAGCGTCCGCTACTTCACCGACTGGGCCCTGCCGCAGCTCGATCTGCTGATCGACGAGACGGTCAAGCCGCTGGAGGTGTGGACCACGCTCGACCCGGCGATGCAGCGCGCCGCCGATGCCGCGGTGCGGGCCAACGTGCCGCGCGGTGCGCAGGGTGCGCTGGTATCGATCGACCGTGACGGGGCGGTGCGCGCGATGGTGGGCGGCACCGATTACGTCAGCTCGATCTACAACCGCGCCACCCAGGCGCAGCGCCAGCCCGGCTCCGCCTTCAAGCTCTTCGTCTATCTCGCAGCACTCGAGGCCGGGCGCACGCCGGAGGACAAGGAGATCGACGAGCCGGTGACGATCGACGGCTGGTCCCCGCGCAACGATTCGCGCCGCAATTCGGGCGAGGTGACGCTGCGCACCGCCTTCGCCTATTCGCTCAACACCATCGCGGCGAAGCTGGGGCAGGCGGTCGGTTTCCAGACCGTCGCCGACATGGCGCGCCGCTTCGGCATCACCACGCCGGTCAACACCCACCCCTCCATGGTGCTGGGCACCTCGGACGTGCGGCTGATCGACATGACGCGGGCGTTCGCCTCCGTCGCGAACAAGGGCGTGGAGATCACGCCGTTCGGCATCACCCGCGTCACCGCCGACAACGAAGAGATCTACACCCACGAGGTGGATCGCAGCCGCGTGCTGGTGGCACCGTACGTCGCCGCGCAGATGACCGACCTGCTCCAGACCGCGGTCAATACGGGCACGGGGCGTGCGGCGCAGATCGGGCGTCCGGTCGCGGGAAAGACCGGCACCACCAGCAGCAGCAAGGACGGCTGGTTCCTCGGCTTTTCCAGCGGGCTGACGACGGGGGTGTGGATGGGCCGCGACGACGCGCGTGCGATCGCCGGGCTCCACGGCGGCACCGCTCCCGCGAAGGCGTTCGCGCAGTTCATGAGCGCCGCGGTCGCCAGCCGCCCGATCGAGCAGTTCGACACCCAGGTGACGCTGCCCGAGGCGCAGCTGGAGCCGGATGCGGAAAGCTATTACGGCGCGCCCGACAATATGAGCTTCGTCGACGACGACGGTCGGTCGGTCGGCGACACGCCGCCGCGCCCGCCGGTACCGGGCGATGACGACACCGGCTTCGGCGTCGAGCGTCCGGTCACCCCCCCCACCGTCACGCCCCCGCGACGACCTCACCCCGCCCGATACCGGGACGGAGCGGCTGGATCAGGATTGGCTCGACCGCGTGACGGGCCAGCAGCAGGCGCCGCGGCGTGATGCGCCGCGCGCTCAGCCGCCGCGCGACACGGACCGCCCGAACCAGTGAAGCGCCGCCCCGTGCGTGCGTAGCCACGTGCGTTCGGGACGGGGATCGCGGCCGAACAGCCGCTCGACCGCCGCGTGGAAGGCGGGCGAATGGTCCATGTGCAGCCGGTGCGCGACCTCGTGAGCGACGGTCGCCCGCCGCACCTCCACCGGGGCCAGGATCAGCCGCCAGCTGTAGCGGATCGTGCCGTCGTGCGCGCAGCTGCCCCAGCGCCCGCGCGGATCGCCGATCCCCACCCGTGCGACCGAGACACCGGCGCGGGCCGCATAAAGATTCGTCTCCTCCTCCAGCACCGCCAGCGCTCGTCGCTTCAGCCAGGCGGCGACGCGCCGCTCGACCATGTCCGCCGGCCCCCCGACCGTCAGGCAACCGCCTGCCACCACCGGCAGTCGCGACGCCCCCGCGTCGTGGATCAACTGCAGCTCAGCCCCCTCCACGGGGATCGTCGCGCCGGCGACGAAAGGTCGCGGCTGCGGCATGGCGTCACGCTGGCGCGCCAGCCACGCCTGCTGCCCCCGCGCCCAGACGACCGCGCGCTCGACCGAAGCGCGCGGCGGCAGCGTCAGTCGCGCGCGGCCGGTCAGCGGGTCGAACGACAGCTTCGTGCGCCGTGCGCGGGGATGCCGCACGACGTCGAACTCACCCGTCACAATTGCCGGTCGACCATATGATGTTCGAGGTCGCCGGCATCGTCCTCGCTGATCGTCCAGCCGCGCACCGACTCGCCGGCGCGGTGCACCGCCTCGCGGTCGCCGCTGACCAGGTAATGCCATGCCGGCAGCGGCTCGCCGTTGGCCCGCAGCCGATAGGCGCAGGTCGAGGGCAGCCAGTCGATCGAATCGACATTGCCGCTGGTCAGCCGCACGCACTCGGACACATAGGCCCGGCGATGGCGATAGTTGGAGCATTGACCGCTGCGCCGATCCAAAAGCCGGCACGCGACGTTGGTCGCGATCAGCTCGCCGGTTTCCTCATCCTCCAGCTTGTGCAGGCAACATTTGCCGCATCCGTCGCACAGCGCCTCCCACTGCGCGCGGTCGAGCCGGTCGAGCGGCACGTCCTCCCAGAAACGACCCGTCAGCGCGCCCATTTCATGACCTCGTCCGCCATCGCCTGCGGCGGCGTTTCGGGCAGCAGCGCCAGCGGCTGACCATCGGGCCCCATCAGATAGATCTGGCGGCTGTGGTCCATCATGTAACCGTCCGCCGTCCCCTTACCGCGCGCGTAATAGATGCCATACGCCTTGGCGGTGGCCGCAATCGCCTGCTCGCTGCCCGTCAGCCCGACCATGCGCGGGTGGAACGCGCTGACGAACTGCCTGAGCACCGCGGGCGTGTCGCGCGCCGGATCGACGGTGATGAAGATCGGCACGATCCGTCTCGCCAGCGCGGCATCCTTCGCCTCGATCAGCTTCAGCGCGGCGGCGATGTTCTGGACGTCCACCGGGCAGACATCGGGGCAGAAGGTGTAGCCGAAATAGACGATCCGGTACCGCCCCGCGAAGTCGCGGTCGGTCACGGTGCGCCCGTCCTGATCGGTCAGCCGGAACGCCCCCCCGATCCGTGCCCCCGCCAGCGGCGGCTGCGCCGCGGCCGTGGCGGCCGGTTCGGACGAGCAGGCCGCGAGCGATCCGGCCAGGAAAAGGGTCAGCGCGATGGCCGGGATACGCATGTTCATGGTGACGGCAGATGTGATGGGTTATATCGCGATCCGCAACCCTGCCCCCTTTTCCGTGTCAGAGGCCTATGTCCCACCGCTCGACCCTCCCCTGGCTCCTCCCGCTGGTCGCAGCGGTCGCCACCCCCGCCGCCGCGCAGCAGCAGTCGCAAAGCTACAAGTTCCTGGAGGCCGTGCGAAAGGCGGACGGCAACGCCGTCATCGCGATCCTCGACCAGCCCGGGCAGACGATCGTCAACACCCGCGACATCGGCAGTGGCGAGGGCGCGATCCATATCGTCGCGAAGCGCGGCGATGCGACCTATCTGCGCTATCTGCTGGCGAAGGGGGCCGACCCGAACCTGCGCGATCGCAACGGCAATACCGCGATGATGCTGGCGACGGAGGCGGGCAACAGCGAGCTGGTCGGCATCCTCGCCGCCGCCAACGCCAATGCCAACCTCGGCAATGCCGGCGGTGAAACCCCGCTGATCCGCGCGGTCGAGCGTCGCGATCTGGCGCTGACCCGCGCCATCCTAGCCGCGGGCGGCAATCCGGACCAGACCGACAATGTCGCCGGCCTGTCGGCGCGCGACTATGCCAGGCGCGACAGCCGGGCGACCGCGATCCTGAAGCTGATCGAGGATACGCCGCGCAAGGCGCCGCGCGCGGTGGCGGGGCCGAAGCTGCGCTAGACCGCCACGCCCGCCTCGGGATCGTGCGCCGCGATCAGCCGCCGCGCGGCGCGCCGCGCGAAGGCGAGCGTGCACCGCTTCCTGACATGGGCGGGCAGGGGATCGGTCCGCGCCTCGCGCACGATCGCCGCGTCGTAGCGATCGGCGACGATCAGGCCGGTCCGCTCGGGCAGGAACGCGGGGCCGTCGATCGGCGCGGCATCGAACCCGGCCGGCACCGCCCAGTAGAAGCGGTCGCAATGCGCGAGATAATCCTGCCACTTGGCATCGCCCAGCAGGTCGGCGCGCGACACCTTGATCTCGACGATCACCAGCTGTCCGCGCGCATCCAGCGCCATCAGGTCGGCGCGGCGCCCGCCCTCCAGCGGTACTTCGCCGATCGCCGTCAGCTCGTGGCGCAGCAGCATCCGGGTGACGCCGCGCGCGACATCGGCGGCGCATAGCGCGTCGTCGCCGGCGTCGGTGCAGGAGGGAGGCGGAGACAGCATCCCCGCCGGATAGAACATCCAAGGAACGGAGGTAAAGCCCTCCGTGCCGCCGATGCGACGTCTATCAGCGATAGAACAGGTGGTTGCCGATCGCGGCGATGCGGACCCGCGCCGGGTGGCCGACGCCACGGCCGTTGAAGTACAGCGCCTCGGACGCGTCGCTTTCCCACGCATCCTTCAGCGCGACCTTCGCCACCGCGACGGCGGTGCGCCAGTCGTCGTTGGTCGGCGCGGCCGGGATGCGGCCACCGCGGACGAAGGAGAACTGGCCCGGCTGGGTGATGACGCTGCACACGTCGCCGCCGAAGCGGCGCGACCGGGTACGGTTCAGGATGACCTCGGCCACCGCCAGCTGGCCGGCGAGCGGCTCGCCGCGGGCCTCGAAATAGATGGCGCCGGCGAGGCAGCGCAGGTCGTCGCCGGTGTTCGACGGCACCGACTGATCGGCGACGGCAGCGGCGAGCGTGGGATAGGCGACCTGCTCATTCTCGGACGGCGTGCTCACGGCCTCATCGGCGGGCAATGGCGGCGTCTGGATCATCACCGCGGGCATGGTGCCCTGAACCGACGACAGCGGGGCGGTGGGGAAGGCGGCGGTCGGAACCGCGGTCGCGACGGCGACGGTCACCGGGGTGGTCGTGGGAATCGAAGCGCTCTCGGCGGCCAGCGCCGCGGAACCCTGGGCGATCAACCCGACCATCGAAAGGGTGAACGTTGCGAGCGTCGCAACGCGCGAAGTAAAAAGCATTCCACGTCGATATTATGCGGTGGGCGTGCGGACGCGATCGCTGGAGAAGCGCAAGGCTTCAGGATCGGCCGGTATTCCCCCCGACTGCGTCACCGTTCGGGATCGCACCCCGCACCGGCACAACGCTTGCCTGTGATGGGAACCGCCTATCCGGCCAGGGGTTAACGGAATCAATCGTGCAGGATCGTTTCAGCGACGAACCGTTCGGCGTGCGGGACGTTCAGTTCGATGACCCACAGATCGGGGTCGCGGGCGCGCCGTGCCTGCCAATACTCCTCCACCGCGCGTTCCTCGCCCGATGCCGGCCCCGCTGGTACCAGCGTATCGCGGTCGTCGAGGTCGCGCATCCGCTCCAGCGCGCGGACGCGCATGCCTTCGTCGAGCAGGATCAAGAGGCTACCGGATTGCGCGTCGCCCGAGGCGCGCACCACGCCCAGCCCGCCCGCATCGTTGACCCGACGCAGCAACGCCGCGACCGTCAGGTGAGTCGGCAATCGCGCCGTCATCGGGCCGAGTCGGTCACGCCGGCGCGTAGCCGGGCAGTGTCGCCAGCGGGATCTGCGACCGCATGAAGGTGCCCGTCCCGCGCGCCACCTCCTCGCCATCCGCGGCGACCAGCCGTGCCTCCGCGACGAAGACCCGGCGCTGTCCGCTGACCCAGCGTCCCTCCGCGACCACCGGCCCTTCGCGCATCGGACGCGTCAGGAGGAGGCTGAACTGTGTGGTCAGCAGGAAGCGGTCGGTCACCAGGCTGTTGCACGCATAGAAGGCGGCGTCGTCCAGCATCTTGAAATAGCTGGTACCGTGCGCCGCGCCCGCGGCGTGGAAATGGCGCTGGTCGACGGTGAAGTGGATCGTCGACCGCCCCGCCTCGGCGATCTCCATCCGCGATGCGAAGAAGCGGTTGATCGGCGCCGCCGCATAGAGCGACTCGAGCGCACGATAATGCGCCTCCGCCCCCTCAGGCCGCGTCACGCGTCTCGTCCGTCGTCAGCAGGGCATAGACCGCATCGGGCGACCCCGCGCCGCGCAGCTTCTCGACGAAGCGCCGGTCGCGGAACCGCCGCGCGACGCGGGCCAGCGCCTTCAGGTGCGCCGCGCCCGCCTGCGGCGGCGACAGTATCGCCGCCACCACATCGACCCCGACATCGTCGGGTGCGCCGAAGTCGAGCCGCTGCGCCAGCCGGACGACTAGGACGGCGATCCGGTCGAGCCCTTCGATCCGCGCATGGGGTATCGCCACCCCGCCGCCGAACCCGGTCGACCCGGCCTTCTCGCGCGCCAGCAACGCCTCCGCGACCTCGCGCGGGTTCAACCCCAGCAGCGGGCCGGCCAGCCCGCCGATCTGCGTGAACAGCGTCTTCTTCGTGGCGGCGGTCAGCCCGATGGCAACGCCATCGGGAACCAGGAGGTCGCTCAGGTCGATCATGATCCGGTTCGTCGGAGGCAGCAGCGGCGGCGTGGCTCAGCCGCCGCGCTGCGGTTCGACCCAGCCGATCGTCCCGTCACCGCGGCGATAGACCATGTTATAGGCGCCGGTGCCGGCGTTCCTGAACAGCAGCGCCTGCGTGTTGCGCAGGTCGAGCATCATGACCGCGTCCGATACGCTGGCATCCGGCACGTCGACGCGCGTCTCGGCGATGACCAGCGGCGCATCGCCCGCCTCCTCCTCGTCGATCGATTCCGCGAACAGCGTGTAGCCGGCATTGTCGTAGCCGTTGCTCTCGCGCTCCGCCTCCGCCGCGGCATGCGCGGGGGCATGGTCCTTGAGCCGGCGGACGTAGCGCCGCAGCTGCTTCTCGATCTTCTCCGCCGCGCCATCGAAGGCGAGGTGCGCGTCATGCGCGTCGTGCCGCCCCTTCAGCACCAGCCCGCGCATCACGTGCGCGACGATGTCGCACTTGAAGCCATTGTCGTGCGGACCCTTGCCGAAGGTGACCTCGGCCGAGATCGCGCGCGCGAAATACTTGTCGGCGATTCCCTGGAGACGCTCATCGACATGGGCCTTCAGCGCGTCGCCGATCGCCACCTGATGGCCTGAAATGCGGATTTCCATATCTTTCTCCAGTCTGTCGCACCGGCGTCGAACCCCCTCGCCGATGCCTGCCGCGTCAACCGGACGCGCCGGGCCCCCACAACGGATCCTTCACCCCTTTCACAAACGCCGCATGCGCCGCCAGTTCCGCGGGCGACGGCGAAAACACGCGCAATGGCCGCACCTTGGTGACGACCGGCGCGACCGTCTCCACCACCACCACCCTGGGCGCATCGCTGACCAGCCCCAGCCCGATCTGGCGCCCGCCGGTCAGCTCGACATAGACCTGCGCCAGCAGCTGTGCGTCGAGCAGCGCGCCGTGCAGCACGCGGTGCGAGCGGTCGATGCCGTAGCGGTTGCACAGGGCATCGAGCGTGTGCTTCGCGCCGGGGTGACGCGACCGCGCGATCTGCAACGTATCGACCATCCGCGACATGCAGACGAGCGGTTGCCCGCACCGCTCCAGCTCGCCGTTCAGGAAGGAGAAGTCGAATCCCGCATTGTGCGCGATCAGCGGCGCGTCGCCGATGAAGTCCAGCAGGTCGGCCACCGCCGCGGCAAAGACGGGATGCTTGGCCAGGAAGGTGGCGGACAGTCCGTGCACCCGCTCCGCCTCGGCCGGCATGTCGCGCTCGGGGTGGTAGTAGGCGTGGAACGTGCGCCCCGTCTCGACCCGGTTGACCAGTTCGACGCAGCCGATTTCAACCATCCGGTCGCCGCCGGCGAAGCTCAGGCCCGTGGTTTCGGTATCGAAGACGATCTCGCGCATGGACGTAGCGTTATCCGACCTTGATCCGGCTTAGGCAAGTGCCGCGATCACCCGGCGCACGGCCGCGCGTGTCTCCTCCAGCGGGACGTCGGTGGGGATGACGTGGTCGGCGCGGGCGCGCTTTTCCGCGTCGGGGGTCTGGCGCGCCAGGATCGCATCGAACTTGGCGGGGGTCATGCCGGCGCGCGCGAGCGTGCGGTCGCGCTGCACCGCGGCCGCGGCGGAGACGACGACGACCGCATCGACATGCCGGTCGCCCCCCGTCTCGAACAGCAGCGGCACGTCGAAGACGACGACCGGCGCGTCGGCATGCTCCGCCAGGAAGGCGGCGCGTTCCGCCCCCACCGCGGGGTGGACGATCGCCTCCAGCGCCTTCATCGCGGCATCGTCGCCCAGAACCGCCTCCGCCAGCGAGGTGCGGTCGACGCCCCCCGCGCCCGTGGTGCCGGGGAAGCGCGCCTCGATCGCGGCGACCACCTTGCCGCCGGGTCCCTGAAGCCGGTGGACGGTGGCATCGGCATCGAACACCGGCACGCCCTCATCGGCGAACATCGCCGCCACCGTCGATTTGCCCATCCCGATCGACCCGGTCAGCCCGACGCGGATCATGCGGTCCGCCCCGATGCCAACCTCGATCGCAGCTCGTCGTCATGCTCGCGTGGGGGCGCGGCTCCGAAGAACAGCTCGAACGCGAGCGCCGCCTGACCGATCAGCATCTCCAGCCCGTCGACCGTATCCAGCCCCCGCGCCGCCGCCGCCGCCAGCAGCGGGGTGACCAGCGGCGCATAGACGATGTCGTAGACCACCGCGTCGTCGGACAGCGGCGAGAGGTCGAGATCGAGCGGCGGCTGGCCCGTCATTCCCAGCGCGCTGGTGTTCACCAGCAGCGCCGCCGCGGGCAGCCGAGCGGGCAGCGGCAGCGCATCGCCCTTCAGTCCGAATTGTGCGAGCAGCGCCGCACCCTTCAACGGCGTGCGGTTCAATATGGTGACGCGGCCCGCCCCCACCCTCGACAAAGCGAACAGGATCGCGCGCGCGGCACCCCCCGCCCCCACGACGATCACGCTTTTACCCGCCCAATCGAGGTCCGCGATCGGCGACAGGAAGCCCGCAGCGTCGGTATTTGTGCCCACGAACGCGTCGTTTTCGCCCCGGAACACCGTGTTGATCGCCCCGATCGACCCGCGGATCCCGCCCGGATCGGGCACATGATCGAGCGCCGCCACCTTGTGCGGTACGGTAATGTTGCACCCGCGCCACGCCGGATCGCGCTGCCGCTCCGCCAGAAACGCCCCCAGCGCGTCCGGCGCCACGCGGGTCGCGCGATAATCCGCCTCGATCCCCAGCTTTTCGAGCCAGAAACCGTGAATCAGCGGCGATTTGGAGTGCGAAATCGGGTCGCCGATCACCTCGGCATAGGGTTTCGTCACGCCGGCAGCACCTTTCGCGTCCGCAGATAGTCGAGCACCGGCAGCAGCGGCATCCCCAGCACGGTGAATTGGCTGCCCTCCACGCGTGCGAACAGCTGCGCGCCCGGCCCTTCGATGCGGTAACACCCGACGCACCCCGCAATCGCGGGCCATTCCGCGTCGAGATACGCGTCGATGAAGGCCGGCGACAGCGCGCGGACGTACATCTTCGCCTTGTCGACGACGCGCCACACGGGCTGGCCATTCTCCGCGATCACCGCCGCACTGACCAGGTCATGGCGTTTCCCCGACATGCGGGTCAGGTGGTCGAACGCCTCCTCCCGGCTGGCCGGCTTGTCCAGGATCGTACCGTCGTCCAGCACCGCCAGACTGTCCGAGCCGAGCACCAGATGCCCGGGATGCCGCGCCGATACCTTCATCGCCTTCAGCTGGGCCAGCGCATCGGCGATGTCGCGCGGATGCTGCCCCGCCATCGCTTCCTTCACCGCGGCCTCGTCCGCATGCGCCGGCTCCGCGGTGAAGGGTACCCCCGCCGCCGACAGCATCGCGGTGCGCGATGCGCTCTGGGACGCCAGGATCAGCATCAGTCGGTCGCCCGGGCCGCCAGGCCGCGACGCTCGTTGACCAGCGCGATGATCGCCGCCGCGGTTTCCTCGATCGAACGCCGCGTCACGTCGATCACCGGCCAGCCGTTATCGGCGAACATCCGCCGCGCATAAGCGATCTCGCGCGTGACCGCGTCCTGATTCACGTAATCGGTCTCCGGTGGCTGATTGAGCGACAGCAGGCGGTTGCGCCGCACCTGGATCAGCCGGTCGGCGCTGGTCGTCAGCCCCACCACCAGCGGATTGCGCAAGCCGAACAGCGATGGCGGCGGCGGGCTTTCGACGACGATCGGGATGTTCGCGGTCTTGAACCCGCGGTTGGCGAGGTAGATCGACGTCGGCGTCTTGGACGAACGGCTGACCCCCGCCAGCACGATGTCGGCCTCTTCCCATTCCTCCCAGGCGATGCCGTCGTCATGCGCGATCGTGAACTGGATCGCGTCGACCCGCTCGAAATAGGCGGCATCCAGCACATGCTGGCGGCCTGGACGCGCCTTGGCCTGTTGCCCCAGCAGCATCGACAGCGCGTCGTTGACGGGATCGAGCGGCGCGACCGTCGGCAATCCCAGCGCACGGCAGCGTGTTTCCAGCGCGGCACGCGTGGTCGGGTTCACCAGCGTAAAGATCACGAGCCCGGGGTTCTGCGCGATTTCCTGCAGGATGCGGTCGAGGTGCATCTCGGTGCGCACCATCGGCCAGAAATGGCGCACCGTCTCGACGTCGTCATATTGCGCCAGCGCCGCCTTGGCGATGTTCTCCAGCGTCTCGCCGGTGGAATCAGACAGCAGATGGAGGTGCAGACGGACCATGATGGGGTCAGCGGGGCCGATCTGTGGACAACATGGGGATGGTGGCTAGCGTAACTTCGCCACCCGGCCAAGCGTCCGATCGCGACGTGGATGGACGGCGATTCGTCCACAATCCCGTCCCCAGCGCCGCGGTTCCTCCACAGGCTGTGGATAACGGGGACGAACGAATCGAATCCCGCAGCCGCCGCGGAGTCCGCGCGGTCAAGCTGTTGGCATTTCCGGGACGACCGCATAAGCCCCGCAACCAACGCGCCTACATCAGCAACAACTCTCTTAAGAATCCATTTACTGAAGAAGGATGGTCGCCCGATCGTGGAAAAGCCCTTGCTGAGCGTCCTGAAGGGCGAGCGACGCGAACGTCCCCCGGTGTGGCTCATGCGGCAGGCCGGGCGCTATCTGCCGGAATATCGCGCGCTGCGAGCCGACAAGGGCGGCTTCCTGGCGCTGGCGACCGATCCGGTGGCCGCGGCCGAGGTGACGATCCAGCCGATCCGGCGCTTCGGGTTCGATGGTGCGATCCTCTTTTCGGACATTTTGATGGTTCCCTGGGCGCTGGGCCAGGATCTGTCGTTCGGCGCGGGCGAGGGACCGCGGCTGGCGCCGGCGCTGGTCGACCACGCACTGGCGTCGCTGGAAGCGGTCCCGGTGCGGCTCGACCCGGTCTACGCGACGGTCGCGCGCGTGGCGGGGATGCTGGGGCCGGAGACGACCTTCCTGGGGTTCGCCGGATCGCCCTGGACCGTCGCGACCTATATGGTCGCCGGACAGGGGAGCCGCGATCAGGAGGCGACGCGCCGCTTCGCCTATGCCGACCCGGCGGCGTTCGGGCAGATCGTGGACGCGATCGTGGCAACGACGATCGACTATCTCGCGGGCCAGATCGCCAATGGCGTGGAGGCGGTGCAGCTGTTCGACAGCTGGGCCGGCAGCCTGTCGCCCGACCAGTTCGACCGCTGGGTCATCGCACCCAACCGCGCGATCGTCGACGGCGTGCGGGCGCGGTGTCCGGGTGTGCCCGTGATCGGCTTTCCCAAGGGGGCGGGGGGCAAGCTGCCGGCCTATGCCGCCGGTACCGCGGTGGATGCGGTTGGGCTGGACGAGACGGTCGATCCGGTATGGGCCGATGCGGTGCTGCCGGTCGGACTGCCGGTGCAGGGGAACCTCGATCCGCTGGCGCTGCTGACCGGCGGTGAGGCGCTCGATCGGGGGATCGATCGCGTTCTGGCGGCGTTCCCGGCGCGACCGCATGTCTTCAACCTGGGGCATGGCATCGGGCAGCATACGCCGATCGCGCATGTCGAGCAGCTGCTGGCACGAGTGAGGGGCGCATGATCGCTGGATTCCTGGGCGTGACCTACGATTGGGTGAAGGCCGCGCACCTGATTTTCGTCATCTTCTGGATGGCGGGACTGTTCATGCTGCCGCGGTACCTCGTCTATCACCAGGAAGGGCTGGGCGACGCCGCGGAGGAAGCGCGGTGGATCGACCGCGAAAGCAAGCTGCGCCGCATCATCCTGACCCCGGCGATGGTGATCGTCTGGCTGCTGGGGCTGCTGCTCGCGCTCAACGCCGGTATTGCAGACGGCCTGCCGGGGCTCGGCTGGCTTCATGTCAAAATCCTGCTGGTGTTCCTGCTGTCGGGCTATCACGGCTGGGCGGTCGGCTATTCGAAGAAGCTGGCGCGCGGACGGCGCGGCGTGTCCAATCGGGCGCTGCGGATGCTGAACGAAGTCCCCGGCATCGCGGTGACGCTGATCGTCATCCTGGTGATCGTGAAGCCGTTCTGACGCGCGTCGCGGCTTGACTAAGCCGCAGCCGACTCCTACCTCGCGCCCACGATGCGGCCGTCCTGGTCGCGCCGTGCTCCTGTCAGCTTCGTCCCCCTAAGCTACATTCCCTGCGCATGTTCCTGTCGCCGGTCGAGCATCCTTCCCACACCCGAATCATCTCGGACACATATCCATGCACCTGAAAGACCTGAAGAAGAAGGCGCCTGCCGACCTCGTCCAGCTGGCCGAGGAACTGGGCGTCGAGGGCGCGTCGACGCTGCGCAAGCAGGATCTGATGTTCGCGATCCTCAAGGTGCAGGCCGAGAACGGCGAGCAGATCATGGGTGAGGGCACGATCGAGGTGCTGCCCGACGGATTCGGTTTCCTGCGCTCGCCGCAGGCCAATTACCTGGCCGGTCCCGACGACATCTACGTCAGTCCGAACCAGGTGCGGAAGCACGGCTTGCGCACCGGCGACACGGTCGAGGGCGAGATCCGCGGGCCGAAGGACGGCGAGCGCTATTTCGCGCTGGTGAAGCTGACCCAGGTCAATTTCGAGGATCCCGAGCGGGTCCGTCACCGCGTCAACTTCGACAATCTCACGCCGCTCTATCCCGACGAGCGGCTGAAGATGGAGATCGAGGATCCGACACTGAAGGACAAGTCGGGCCGCGTGCTCGACGTCGTCGCACCGATCGGCAAGGGCCAGCGCTGCCTGATCGTCGCCCCGCCGCGCGTTGGCAAGACGATCATGATGCAGAACATCGCGCGTGCGATCAGCGCGAACCATCCCGAGGTGTTCCTGATCGTCCTGCTGATCGACGAGCGCCCCGAGGAAGTCACCGACATGCAGCGCACGGTGAACGGCGAGGTGGTGTCCTCCACCTTCGACGAGCCGGCGACGCGCCACGTCGCGGTGGCCGAAATGGTGATCGAGAAGGCCAAGCGCCTGGTCGAGCACAAGAAGGATGTGGTGATCCTGCTCGACAACATCACCCGCCTGGGCCGCGCCTACAACACCGTCGTTCCCTCGTCGGGCAAGGTGCTGACCGGCGGCGTCGACGCCAATGCGTTGCAGCGGCCGAAGCGCTTCTTCGGTGCGGCGCGCAATATCGAGGAGGGCGGCTCGCTCACCATCATCTCGACCTCGCTGATCGACACCGGCAGCCGCATGGACGAGGTGATCTTCGAGGAGTTCAAGGGCACCGGCAACGCCGAGATCGTGCTCGATCGCAAGGTGGCGGACAAGCGCATCTTCCCGGCGATCGACGTGGGCAAGTCGGGTACCCGCAAGGAAGAGCTGCTGGTGCAGAAGGATCAGCTGTCCAAGATGTGGGTGCTGCGGCGTATCCTGATGCAGATGGGGACCGTCGACGCGGTCGAATTCCTGCTCGGCAAGATGAAGGATTCGAAGACCAACGCCGACTTCTTCGACAGCATGAACCAATAGGGCTCGGCGCCGGGTCCGTGGGGGGACGCCATCGTTCCCGCTATGACATTCCCGCCGCGGAACGTTATGCCCCGGCGCATCATTGATGCCGGTCGAACACGGGGAGTGACGTTTTGAGCCTGATCGCCATGCTTGCCGCAGCAGGCTCAGCCGCTGCGGGCTCGATCCAGGGGCCGGGGTCGCTCGGCGACATATGGCAGCATATCGTCGCCGATTTCTCCAACCTGTCCGATCCCTCGGCGCTGGCCGCATTCGGTTCGGTGCTGATGATCGACCTGGTGCTGGCGGGCGACAATGCGATCGTCGTCGGCGCGCTGGCGGCGGGACTGCCTGCGGATCAGCGCAAGAAGGTGATCCTGATCGGCATCGGCGCGGCGCTGGTGCTGCGGATCTTCTTCGCGCTGATCGTCACCTGGCTGATGGGACTCGTCGGTCTGATCTTCGCGGGCGGCTTGCTCCTCCTGTGGGTCAGCTGGAAATTCTGGCGCGAGATCCGTCACGGCAGCCACAGCCCGGACGCGTCCGAGATGGACGGCGAGAGCGCCGCGCTCACCCCGGCCAGGGGGTTCGCCTCTGCCGCCTGGGCCGTGGCGGTGGCCGATGTCTCGATGAGCCTCGACAACGTGCTGGCGGTCGCGGGGGCGGCGCGAGAGCATCCCGGAATCCTGGTCATCGGGCTGCTGCTGTCGGTCGCGCTGATGGGTCTGGCCGCGAACTTCATCGCCCGGATCATCGATCGCTATCGCTGGATCGCCTATGTCGGGCTGGCGGTGATCGTGTTCGTGGCGTTCCGCATGATCCACGAAGGCTGGGTCGGCGGGGAGAACACGCCGGGTATCATCTCGCTCTTCACCTGAACCGCCCCATCTGAACCGTCCAGTTCAGTGCGCGTTCAAAGCGGTCGTGGCATCGCACGATGCTCAATCCCGGAGTGTGCATGAATCGCTTCCTACTTCCGCTGGCTGCGGCCGGCCTCGTCGCCGTTCCCGCCGCGGCGCAGGTCAACCCCGATCTGGTCGCGGTGCAGCGCCACCTGTCGAGCGTCGAGACGATGACGGCCGCGTTCAGCCAGACCGATCGTAACGGACAGGTGCTGACCGGCACGCTGACGTTGAAGAAGCCGGGCAGGATTCGCTTCCAGTATCAGAAGGGCGTGCCGCTGCTGATCGTCGGCGACGGCAAGGCACTGACCTTCATCGATTATTCGGTGCGCCAGGTCCAGCGCTGGCCGATCGGCAATTCGCCGCTGGGCGTGCTGCTGGATCCCCGTCGCGACCTGTCGACGTTCGCCAAGGTCGTGCCGTCGCCGAACCCCGCCGTGCTGTCGGTCGAGGCCTACGACCCGAAGCATCCCGAGTACGGGCGGATCACCCTGGTGTTCCAGCGCAGCGCCGCGGCGCCCGCGGGGTTGCTGCTGAGCGGCTGGGTGGCGCTCGACAGCCAGGGGAACCGCACGACGATCCGGCTGTCGGATCAGAAGTTCAATGCGCCGGTGAGCGACGGAACGTTCCGCTGGAACGACCCGCGGAGGCAGGGCCGCGCAGGCTGAACGAAGACCGGCGGTTCCGTTCATCGAAGCGACAGGGACGGTGACCTAGAAGCCGGATCGCGGTCGGGGGTGCTACCGGGATTTTCCCCCTGTTGCCCGGAACATTCCCCGTCCCGCCTGCGTGACGAACGCCGGTCGGCCCTCGCTCCTTGCCCCCGGAGCGGGGGCCATTCCGTTTGCGACGGGGCGCCCGGGAGGCCTAACCGCCGCGGGGCGACCCTTGTCCCCCCGTGGGCCGCGGTCTAACGACATCCGCGTGAAGATCGTCTCCTGGAACATCAACTCGGTCCGCTTTCGCCTCGACATCGTCGAGCGATTCCTGCGCGAGGTGCAGCCGCACGTGCTGTGTCTTCAGGAAACCAAGGTGATCGACACCGACTTTCCCGTCGAGGCATTCCGCGCGCTGGGCTACGAGCATGTCCTGCTCCACGGCCAGCGGATGCATCACGGCGTGGCGACGATCGCACGCGTGCCGGTGGTGGAGGACGACCGGCTCGACTGGCAGGCCAATCGCGAGGCGCGGCACCTGGGCGTCCGGCTGCCGAACGGGGTGCGGCTGGAGAACGTCTATGTCCCGGCCGGCGGGGACGTGCCCGACCGCGAGGTGAACCCGAAGTTCGGGCAGAAGCTGGACTTCGTCGAGCGGATGACGCGCTGGTCGGAGGGGCTGGACGTGCCGACGATCCTGACCGGCGATTTCAATATCGCGCCGCTGCCCAGCGACGTGTGGAGCCACAAGGCGCTGCTGAAGGTCGTGAGCCACACGCCGATCGAGGTCGAGGCGCTCGATCGGCTCAAGGCGTCGAACGACTGGGTCGACCTGGGGCGCCATTTCCATCCGGCACCGGCGCGGCTGCACACCTGGTGGAGCTATCGCTCGCCCGACTGGACGAAGAACGATCGCGGGCGGCGGCTGGACCATATGTGGGCGACAGGGCAGGTGGCGGCGACCGCACGCGGGCATACCGTGTTCGAGGATTGCCGCAGCTGGCTGAAGCCGTCCGACCACGTACCGATCATGACCGAGTTCGACTGGTGAGCGACGCGCGCAACGCGGCCCGCGCGATCGACGCGATGCGGCGCGGCTGGCCGATCGCGATCGGCGACGTGACGATGCTGGCGGTGGAGACCGCGGATGCGGATCGGCTGGCGTCATTCGGCGACGATTACGCGATCCTGATCTCCAGCGGGCGCGCGGAGACGCTGAAGCTGACCAACCAGCGTGCGGCGGCCGATCCGGACCGGCCGGTGCTGATCGAGCGGGCGCCGTGGTTCGACATGGCGATGGCGACCGCGCTGTCGGACCCGCAGCTGGATCTGACCATGCCGATGAAGGGTCCGTTCCGCACCGTCCCGCCGGAACCGCACGATATTCTGGCAGCCGCCTTGCGGCTGGCGCGGGTGGCGGGGTTGCTGCCGGCGTTCTTCGTCGGTGGTACGGCCGCGCCCGAGGTTTCGGTGACGATCGGCGACATCGATGCGCATGAGGATGCGACGCGGCTGCGGCTGGCGGTGCGCGCGCGGCTTCCGGTGGCGCAGGCGGAAGATGCCGAAGTTGTCGCATTCCGCACCCCGGAAAGCGCCGACGAGCATGTCGCGCTGCTGATCGGGACGCCCAACGGTCAGGCGCCGCTGGTGCGGCTGCATAGCGAGTGCCTGACCGGGGACGTGCTGGGGAGCCTGAAGTGCGATTGCGGGCCGCAACTGGATGCGGCGATCGCCGCCATCCGGACCGCGGGATGGGGCATCCTGCTCTACCTGCGGCAGGAGGGGCGCGGGATCGGGCTGGTCAACAAGCTGCGCGCCTATGCGTTGCAGGACCAGGGGTTCGATACGGTCGATGCCAATACGCGGCTGGGGTTCGCGATCGATGCGCGCGACTTCGGCGTGGCGGCGCGGATGTTGCGTCTCCTGGGGCAGGAAAGGGTGCGGTTGTTGACGAACAACCCCGCCAAGGTCGCCGGACTGGAGGCGGCAGGGGTGTCGGTGGTCGAGCGCGTGCCGCACTTCCTGCCCGCCAACCCGCACAATGCGCGGTATCTGGCGACGAAGCGCGACCGTACAGGGCACCAGCTTTAGAGCAGCGCGGCGACCTCTGCGAAATCGCGGGCGATGGCGTCGACGCCGATCGCGCGCAACCGATCGGCATGGTCCGGGCCGCAATGCGACCCGGCGACCAATCCGATGACATAGGCCCCGCTGGCGACCGCGCCGGTCGCACCGACGGGCGAGTCCTCGATGATGGCGCAATCCCCGATACGGACGCCGAGCCGTTCGGCGGCGTGGAGGTACAGATCGGGGGCGGGCTTGCCGCGGGCGACATGCTCGCTGCCGGAATACAGGTGCGGTTCGAACGCATCGGCGATGCCGAGATGCATCAGGTGGGTGCGGATCCAGCCCACCCGGCTGGACGAGACGATCGCGCGCGGCAGGGTGGCGGGCAGGGAGCGGACGAAGGCGACCGCGCCGGCGACCTCCTCGATCCCCTCGGCCAGGCAGCGCTCGTTTTCGAGCTGGCGGCGGGCGTGGAAATCCTCGGGCAGGGGGCAGCCGATCCAGCCCTCCACCGCCGCCAGAAAGTCGGCGCCGGCCAGCCCCATGAACTTCGCCATGGATTGTTCGGCGGTGGTCGGGTGGCCGATGTCGGTCAGATACTCGGCGATGTGGCGGTTGCCGCTATACTCGCTCTCGATCAGCACGCCGTCGAAGTCGAACAGCAGCGCGGCGAAGCGGGTCACGCGCGGGCCCCGAACAGTGCCGAGCCGACGCGGACGTGGGTCGCGCCCAGCATCACCGCGGTCTCGAAATCGTCGGACATGCCCATGCTGAGCCCGGTGACGCCATGGTCGCGGGCGATCTTCGACAAGAGCGCGAAATAGGGCGCCGCCTCCAGCCCGGCGGGCGGGATGCACATCAGCCCGGCGACGGGCAGATCGGCGCCGCGTGCCTGCTCGAGCAAAGCGGGGAGGTCGGCGATGGCGCAGCCGCCCTTTTGCGGTTCTTCCCCGATGTTGACCTGGAGGAAGCAGTCGGGACGTCGCGCGGCGGCCTCCATCGCGCGCGCGAGCGCGGTGACGAGCGAGGGGCGGTCGACGGCGTGGATCGCGTCGGCCAGCGCGACCGCATCGGCGGCCTTGTTCGACTGGAGCTGGCCGATCAGGTGCAATCGGACGCCCGGAAAGGCGTCGCGCAATGCGGGCCATTTGGCCTGCGCCTCCTGGACGCGGTTCTCACCGAAATCGCGGTGGCCGGCGGCCAGGAGCGGGCGGATCGCCTCTTCGGGCTGGGTCTTGGACACGGCGATCAGCGTGACGTCGGCCGGATCGCGCCGCGCGATCTTCGCGGTGTGGGCGATGCGCGCGCGGATCGCGCCTAGTTGGTCGGCAGAGTTCATCGCGCGCGCTATACGGGCCGCGATGCAGCGCCGCCACCCCGTCCCGACCCGCTGGCTGTTCACCGACGAACGCATGGGCGAGGCGCTGTGGGATGCGCTCGAGCGGCTGCCGCGCGGTGGCGGGGTGGTGTTTCGCCATTATGCGACTCCGCCGGGCGAACGAAGGCGGCTGTTCGCGCAGGTACGGCGAGTGTCGCGGCGGCGCGGGCTGGTGATGGTGCGGGCAGGGGCGGTGCGGATGGCGGGCGAGCAGGGCGTCCATGCGCGGCGCGGGCAGGGATTGGTGACCTGGCCGGCGCACGACCGGGCCGAGGCGGTGCGGGGCGTTCGTGCGGGGGCGCGAGTGTTGTTCGTGTCGCCGGTGTTTGCGACGCGGTCGCATCCGGGCGCGGGGGTGCGAGGTCCGCTGCGGGCCGCAATCATCGGGCGCGGGCTGGGCGTGCCGTTGATCGCGCTCGGTGGGATGAACGAGCGGCGGTTCCGGCGGGTGCGGGGGTTGGGGTTCTCCGGGTTCGCTGCGATCGACGGCTGGTCGTGATCCATGCGGCGCCGCGAAGACGGCTGGTTCGCGCGGAGACGCGGAGAAGGTCTGTGCCGCACTCTCGCAACAGGACGCGCGCCGTCGCCCGACGACGGCGTGTCAGTGGATGCGCGGCCGACCCCCGACCGCAGCGTGTCAGAAGCGGAAGGCGGTGCCGACGTAGACGGCCTGGCTGTCGCGGCGGTCGTCGTCGATACGGGTCAGGCGGTCGCGCTCGCTCTTGAGGCGCATGCCGGCCGTCAGGTCGATGTTGCGGGTGATCGAATAGCTGCCGCCCACATCGAGCGAATAGCTCTGCGGCTCCTCCAGCGATCGGACGCTGCCCGGCAGGGCGCGATCGGCCGTGGCGCTGAGGCGGCCTGTCCACTTGTTGCCCGAATAGCTGAGCGCGACGTCTGCCGCCTCCCGGCTGCCGGGGACGACACCCAGGTCGACCTTCGCCACGTCGCCCGAGACGGCAAACCGCTTCCATCCCACCGCGACGCCCAGATTGTAGGCGATCGGGGCGACGCCGATGGTCGGCGCCGTGGCCGCGAAGCGGGTCGTGTCGCGATTCATCGCGGTCGACGAACGCGCGCGTACCGCGACCGTGATCGAGCGATTGCTGTTGCGTGCCTCCGACGGCGTGAAGCGGAAGTCGGTCGAATCCAGCCCACCGCGTGCGAACAGCGCCGCCAGCTTCGGATCGGCCGCCGACGGGGTGAAGGAGCCGGCGCTGCGCGGCAGGACAGGGGCCTTGCGGGCGACACGTGCGCTGTTGTCGGCGAAGCCCACCGCAGGAACGGCCGCAGCGGCCGCGGCAAGCGATGCCACGACGACCCCTACAGCGATGTGGCGACGCACAGCCACGATTCGTTCCCATCCCCTTTGATCGGCACCTTACCTGCCGATCGATAGAGTGGACCTATCAGGATTCGGTTCCGAGTCCATGACCGACGCGCCATCTCGCGGGCGCTTTTCGACGGGCTGTTGCACTATGTCCACAATGTGGCGCGCTTGCGGGGGGTGAGGCGCGCGGGTAGAGCGATGGCTTGTCCGTTTTCCTGCCCGTTTTCCTGAAGGACGATGCCGATGTTCCGCCCCTCGCGTCTTGCGGTCGCGCTCAGCGCCGCTCTGGCTCTCTCCGCCTGCGGCGGTCGCGGTGGCCGACCCGAGGGTGACCTGGCCGCGTCCCGGGTCACGACGATCGGCGTCAACAGCTATCTGTGGCGGGCGACGCTGGACACGCTGAGCTTCATGCCGCTGCTCCAGACCGATTCCAACGGCGGCGTGGTGGTGACCGACTGGTACGTCAATCCGCAGCTGCCCGGCGAGCGGATGAAGGTGACGGTGTCGATCCTGGACCAGGACCTGCGCGCCGATGCCGTCCGCGTCGCCGCGCTGCGCGAGGTCAGCCGCGGCGGGCAATGGGTGTCCGCCCCGGTCGAGGCGGCGACGACGCAGAAGCTCGAAGACATCATCCTGACCCGTGCGCGCGACCTGCGCCGCGGTGCGATCACCGGCTGAGGCGGGGCGACGACCGACGATGGCCTCCCGTTTCAACGCGCTGAAGGCGGACGCGCACTGGCAGAAGACGTGGGACGAGGCGCGCACCTTCGCGGCCGACGACCATAGCGCCAAGCCGAAGACGTACGTGCTGGAGATGTTCCCCTATCCCTCGGGGAAGATCCACATGGGACACGTCCGCAACTATACGATGGGCGACGTGCTGGCGCGGCACCGGCGCATGACCGGGCACGAGGTGCTCCACCCGATGGGGTGGGACGCGTTCGGGATGCCGGCCGAGAATGCGGCGATGGAGAAGGGTGTCCATCCGGGCGCGTGGACCCGCCAGAACATCGCGACGATGAAGGCGCAGCTGAAGCGGCTGGGCTTCGCGCTGGACTGGACGCGTGAGCTGGCGACGTGCGACGCCAGCTATTACGGGCACGAGCAGGCGCTGTTCCTCGACTTCTACGCGTCCGGGCTGGTCTATCGCAAGGAATCGGCGGTCAATTGGGACCCGGTCGACATGACCGTGCTGGCGAACGAGCAGGTGATCGACGGGCGCGGCTGGCGCTCCGGCGCCCTGGTCGAGAAGCGCAAGCTGTCGCAGTGGTTCCTGAAGATCACGCAGTTCGCCGACGACCTGCTCGACGGGCTGGCGGGGCTGGACCAGTGGCCCGACAAGGTGCGGCTGATGCAGGAGAACTGGATCGGCAAGAGCCAGGGGCTGCAATTCCGGTTCGCGCTGTCGGACGGCGGCTCGGTCGAGGTCTTCACCACGCGCCCGGACACGATCTTCGGCGCCAGCTTCGTCGCGGTGGCGGCGGATCACCCGATCGCGCGCGCGGTGGCGGCAGCGAATGCCGACGCGGCGGCCTTCGTCGAGCGGTGCAAGCAGGGCGGCACGACCGCCGCCGAGCTGGAAACGCAGGAAAAGCTGGGCTTCGATACCGGGATCACCGCCGCTCACCCGTTCGGGGCGGGCGACCTGCCGGTGTTCATCGCGAACTTCGTCCTGATGGATTATGGCACCGGCGCGGTGTTCGGGGTGCCGGCGCACGATCAGCGCGATTTCGACTTCGCCTCCAAATATGCGCTGCCGATCCGGCGCGTGGTATCGGACGGCGATAGGACCGACCCCGATTTCGACGGGGACGAGGCGTGGACGGGCGCGGGGACGCTGGTCAATTCGCATTTTCTCGACGGCATGGACGTGGTCGACGCCAAGCGCGAGGTCATCCGCCGCGCCGAAGACGGCGGCTGGGGACACGGCACCACCGTGTGGCGGCTGCGCGACTGGGGGGTGAGCCGCCAGCGCTACTGGGGCACCCCGATCCCGATCATCCATTGCGCGGCGTGCGGCGAGGTGCCGGTGCCGCGCGAGCAGCTGCCGGTGGAGCTGCCGGAGGACGTGACCTTCGACGTGCCGGGCAACCCGCTCGATCGCCATCCGACGTGGAAGCATGTCGCGTGCCCGTCCTGCGGGGCCGATGCGCTGCGCGATACCGACACGCTCGACACGTTCGCGGACTCGTCGTGGTATTTCATCCGCTTCGCCAGCCAGCCCGAGGATCGTCCGTTCGACCGTGCGGTGGCCGAGAGCTGGCTGCCGGTGGGGCAGTATATCGGCGGGGTCGAGCATGCGATCCTCCACCTGCTCTACGCGCGCTTCTGGACGCGGGCGCTGCGTCATGTCGGGTTGATCGACCTGGCGGAGCCGTTCACCGGGCTGTTCACGCAGGGTATGGTCACGCATGAGACGTACCAGCTCGACATCCCCGACTATGCGGGACCTCCCGGTGCCCTCTGGATATCCCCGGACGCGTTGATCGTCGGCGAGGGCGGGGCGCTGTTCGCGCAGACCGAGGACGGTGCGTCGATCCCGATCCGGCGCGGCCGCGTCGAGAAGATGTCCAAGTCCAAGAAGAACACGGTCGATCCCGAGCCGATCGTGGATCAGTACGGCGCGGACGCGGTCCGCTGGTTCATGCTCTCCGACTCGCCGCCGGAACGCGATCTGGAATGGAGCGAGAACGGGATCGAGGGCGCGTGGCGCTTCGTCCAGCGGCTCTGGCGGCTGGTCGATGCCGAGCTGTCGCCCGACGCCGCGCCGGTCGAGGGGGACGACCTGGCCCTGCGCAAGCAGGTCCATCGCACGACCGCCGCGGTGCATGCCGCGGTCGAGGGATTGCAGTTCAACAAGGCGGTCGCGGCACTCTATGCGCTGACCAGCGCGATCGAGAAGGCGCCCCCCTCGGTCGAGCGGCGGGCGGCGGTGCGGACGCTCGTCCTGTTGTCCGCGCCGATGGTGCCGCATCTGGCGGAGGAAGCCTGGGCGCTCGCGGGCGGAAGCGGGCTGATCGCCGACGCCGCCTGGCCCGCGGTCGATCCGGCGATGCTGGTCGATGACGAGGTGACGATCGCGATCCAGGTCAACGGCAAGCTGCGTGATACGCTGATGCTACCCAAGGGCATGCCGAAAGAGGAGGTCGAGGCCGCCGCGCTGGCGTCGGAGAAGATCGTCCGCGCGCTGGAGGGCAAGGCCCCGCGCAAGGTCATCGTCGTGCCCGATCGTCTGGTGAACCTGGTCGCGTGAGGGCGCTCGCTGCCTTGCTGCTGCCCGTGGCGCTGTCGGCGTGCGGACTGACGCCGCTGTATAGCGGCAGCACCGCGGGGCCGATCGCGGCGACCCTGTCCGGGATCGAGGTGGCGCCGATCCAGGGCAAGTCGGGCTGGCTGGTCGCGAACGCGCTGCGCGACCGGCTGGCGGCGCTGGGCGAGGGGCCGGCGCGGTATCGGCTGAATGTCGTTCTGGACGATACGATCGTCGGGCTGGGCGCGCGGGCCGATGATGCGGTGTCGCGCGAGCGGCGGACGTTGCGGGCCCGCTACCAGCTGGTCGATGCCGCGCAGGGGACGGTGCTGGTCGACGCGACCGCGGGGTCCGACGCGGGGATCGACGTCGTCGGCTCCGAATATGCGACGATCGCGGCAGAAAGCAGCGCGCTGGAACGCCTGTCGGACACGGTGGCGGATCAGATCGTCGCACGCCTCGCTCTATATGCGCGGCGCGTGCAGGCGCCGGCGCCCGCCAGGCGATGAAGGCGACCGAGGCGCGGCTGACCGCTGCGCTGGATCGTCCGCCGGCGGATATCCGGCTCTATCTGCTCCACGGCCCCGACGAATCCACGGCGATGGCGTTCGCGGCTCGGCTGGCGCGCGCGCTGGGGGAGGGGGCGGAGCGGATCGACCTCGACGGTGCGACGCTGCGGAGCGACCCGGCGCGGCTGGCGGACGAGGCGGCGGCGATATCCCTGTTCGGAGAGGCCCGACACATCCGCATCACCACGGCGGGAGAGGAGTCGCTGGAGGCGGTGGAGGGGCTGCTGGCAGCGCCCGCCGCCGGCAATCCAGCGGTGATGATCGCGCCGACCGTGAAGGCGACCGGCAAGCTGGTGAAGGCGGGCATCGAGTCGGACCGGGTGCTGGCCTTCGCCTGCTATCCGCCGGATGCCCGCAATGTCGCCGCGCTCGTTGCGGAGCTGGCGCGGGGGGAGGGGCTTCGGCTGATACCGGCGGCGGCACAACGGATCGCCCGTGCGGCGGATGGCGACCGCGCGATCATGGCGCGTGAGGTCGAGAAGCTGGCGCTCTATCTGGATGCGGCGCCAGACCGTCCGCAGGAGGCGGACGAGGCCGCGTTGGAGGCGATCGGCGCGGAACTCGTCGACGGCGAGATGGGCGACGTGGTGTTGGCGGCGACCGGCGGCGACGTCGGCCCGCTGCTCGAGGCGCTGCGTGGCACGGGCCCGGATGTCTCCCCGATCCCGATCCTGCGCGCGCTGGCGCGGCGATTGACGATGCTCGCAGAGTTGAAGCAGGCGATGGAGGGCGGCGAGCCGGCGGAACAGGCGATGAAGCGTCGGGGCGTGTTCTGGAAGGAGCAGGCAGCCACGGCGGCGGCGGTGAGGCGCTGGACGCTTCCCGACCTTCAGGCCGCGCTGATGGCGGCGCGGCGTACCGAGCGGGAGGTCATGGGCGCGGGGCTGGCGGGACGGGTCGTCGCGGATGCGTTTCTGCTCCGCCTGGCGCGACGGGCGAAGCGATAGGGCGATCCTTTCACGGGATCACGAAGCGTAGCCGGTCTTTGAGGTCTCCGGGCGTAAAGTGACTGCAAGCCGCCGCGATCGACCGTGAGGGGCTAGATCCGCTCGCCGCTGAGACGCTGACACACCATATCGAGCTGTTCGAGGGTGCTGTAGTCGAGCGTGATCGAGCCATGCCCGTCGGGGGCGAAGACGATATGGACGTTGAGCCCGAGCAGATCGGCTAGCTGGCGCTCCAGCGCCTCAATGTCGGCACTGCCCGTGCTGCCATGGACGCTGCCCGAGATGCCACGAGCGCGCTTGCTCTCGTCGCCCGACGTTCCCCGCTTCACGTCGGCGGCGAGCTTCTCGGTCTGACGCACCGACAGGCCCTGTGCGACGACCTGATCGGCGAGCGCGATCGGGTCGGCCGCCCCCAGAATCGCGCGGGCGTGGCCCATGGTCAGCGATCCCTCCACCACCCGAGCCTGAATTTCGGAAGGAAGATCGAGCAATCGCAACAGGTTAGCGACATGGCTGCGCGACTTGTGGACGGCACGGGCCAACGCTTCCTGCGTATGCCCGAATTCGTCGAGCAGCCGCTGGTAAGCCTGAGCTTCCTCGATCGCGTTGAGGTCCTGCCGCTGGATATTCTCCAGCAGCGCGATCTGCAGCGTCTCGCTGTCGCTATAGTCGCGGACGACGACCGGAACTTCGTGAAGGCGTGCGCGCTGTGCCGCACGCCAGCGGCGCTCGCCCGCAACGATCTGATAATCGTGGCCATGGGGCCGGACGATGATCGGCTGGATCACGCCGCGCTCGGCGATCGACTGTGACAGTTCCTCCAGCGCATGTTCGTCGAAGTGACGACGCGGCTGATCGGGATGAGGGGCGATCGCGCTGACCGGGATCATCCGGACCGACCCACGAGCGGCGCCGTCCGATGCCGTTTCGCGCTCGTCCTGCGCCACATCACCCAACAGCGCGTTGAGACCGCGGCCGAGACCGCCCCGGTTCCGCCGGGAAGATGCGTCGCTCATGCCGCGGCCTCCTGGCGGGGCAGACGCTGGATGACCTCTCGCGCCAGTGCCATATACGCTTCCGATCCACTGCAACGATGGTCGTAGATGAGGGCGGGCAGGCCATGGCTCGGGGCCTCCGACAGGCGCACGTTACGGGGGATAACGGTGTCGAATACGACCTTGCCCAGAACGGCACGGACATCGGTCGACACCTGTTCGGTCAGTCGATTGCGGCGATCGTACATCGTCAGCGCAACACCCAGGATCGATAGGGACGGATTGAAACGCGATCGTATCCGCTCGACCGTGTTGAGAAGCTGACTCAACCCCTCCAGGGCGAAAAATTCGCACTGAAGCGGCACGAGGAGGGCATCGGCAGCGACCATCGCGTTGATGGTCAGCAGACCCAAGGACGGCGGGCAGTCGATCAGGACGATATCCCAATGCCGGGACGCCCCTTCGATCGCTCGATGGAGGCGATGCGTTCGCTGCTCCAGATCGACCAACTCGATCTCCGCGCCGGACAGATCGACCGTCGCCGGGACGACATCGAGGTGCGGAATACCCGTCGGGACAACGGCCTCCACCAGACCGCCGCGATCGATCAGGGCGTGATAGCTCGACCGCTGGCGCTTGTTCTGCGCAATGCCCAGGCCGGTCGATGCGTTACCTTGCGGATCAAGATCGATCAGAAGTACCGAGTGGCCGGACGCCGCGAGCGCGGTCGCGATATTGATGGCGCTCGTCGTCTTACCGACACCGCCCTTTTGATTGGCTACCGCGATGCAGAACATCGTCGCGTCACTCCGTCAGCGATGACAATGATGGATTCCGCGTCTGAAACGCTCTGTTCCACGTGGAACACGCCTTGCCAGTTACGCTTCACCGACGCAAGCTCATCCACACCCGACCGCCCCTTGGGCAGGATGAAACGGGTGGCGGAAGAAGCCAGATGGCTCGTCAGCTGGAAAATTGTGTCGAGTTGCGCGACGGCGCGAGCTGAAATGACATCTATCCTTCCAGCTAGGGTCGTCTTCTCGATCATCGATTGAGAGACCTGAACGTTTGGGAGGGCAAGTGTGCTCGCGGCATCCGCCAGAAATTCAGCTCGCTTGCGCCGGGGTTCGACGAGTACCACCTCTATTGGTAGCAGTATCGCCACGACGAGCCCCGGCAACCCCGCGCCACTTCCGATATCGCACCAGCGGCTGGCATCGCCCGGCGCAAAGGCGATAAGCTGCGCTGAGTCGACGATGTGTCGGGTCCACAGTGACGGGATCGTTCCACGTGAAATGAGGTTTTGGCGCTCACTTTCCGTTAGCAGGATATCTTCATAGTGGCGGAGACGGTCAACGGCCGCAGCCCCGAACCGCTCTGACACCCAATCGTGCGCGTCGTCCTCGTTCATGATGCTTTCCGCGCGTGCAGCCATAGCGCAGCGAGTGCCGCAGGCGTAATTCCTCTTATCCGCGATGCCTCGCCAAGCGTGCTCGGAGCCGAAGACCTTAGACGATCGATCATTTCTGTCGAAAGCCCCGGCACATCCGACAATGACGTCGCGGGCGGAAGCACAATCTTTTCGTCACGCCGAATGCGTGCCACCTCTTCTTCCTGCCGTGCCACATAGGGGGCGTAGCGAGCGTCCTCTTCAACCTCCCGAAGGATGTCGATATCCTTTACGGGTATGTTGGTATCGCCGCTCCTGGCCCGATCGCGAAGCTCGCGTCGCCGTTCCACGTGAAACAGCCGTTGTCCGCTGAGGCAGTTCGCCTCCATCGCGATGGTAGAAAGGCGCGTCTCCGCATTGTCGGCTCTGAGGGAAAGTCGAAACTCCGCCCTTGCTGTGAGCATTCGATATGGTTCAGTGACGCCTTGCAGAACGAGGTCGTCGATCATCACTCCGATGTAGCCCGCCGCGCGGTCGATGGTGACATGGGGCAGACCGCACGCATGGGCGGCGGCGTTAAGCCCGGCGATCAGTCCTTGTGCAGCAGCCTCCTCATAGCCCGTCGTGCCGTTGATTTGGCCAGCGCAGAACAATCCCTTCAGTTGGGGAAGGGCGAGCCGGTGGTCCAGCGACCGGGGGTCGAGGTGATCGTATTCGACGGCATACCCCATCGTGGTGATACGAGCGCGCTCAAGCCCGGGCACACTCGTGACCATCTCCTGCTGGACCCGAGCATCGAGGGATGTCGAGATGCCGTTGGGATAGACGAGATGATCGTCCAGGCCTTCGGGCTCGAGAAATATCTGGTGACCGTCGCGGTCGCCGAAGCGATGGATCTTGTCCTCGATCGACGGGCAATAGCGTGGGCCCTGACCTTCGATGGCGCCGCCGAAGAGTGGGGAGGATGCCAGTCCCCGCCGGACTATATCATGGCTTCTTGGCGTGGTTCGCGTGATGGCACATGCCAGTTGCGGCAGACGCTCAGCCGCCGGCATCGTCGACATCCACCATATGTCGTCATCGCTTGGCTGCGGCGCGAGGCGACCCCAATCGATCGTTCGTCCGTCCAGGCGGGGAGGGGTGCCAGTCTTGAGACGATGCATCGGAAGAGCGAGGTCGCGTAGCCGCGCCGCAAGCCGATGCGCAGCGCTTTCACCTACGCGCCCGCCGTCGAGACGTTCTTCACCGCGAAAGATCTTGCCCCCCAGAAAGGTGCCCGTCGCGAGCACCACAGCGCCGGATCGTACGGTATCACCCTCCGCCAGTATCGCCCCGATCACACGATCGCCGCTGACGACAAGGTCGACGACCTCACCCTCCACGATGGTGAGATTCTGATAGGTCGACAGCTGGCGGGCGATCGAATTCCGATAGCGCGTGCGATCTGCCTGAATGCGCGGTCCCTGGACGGCAAGGCCCTTCGATCGGTTGAGCATGCGATGGTGGATGGCACTATCGTCCGCGGCTCGCGCCATCAGGCCATCAAAGGCGTCAACCTCGCGAACGAGATGGCCTTTTCCGAGGCCGCCGATCGAGGGATTGCACGACATGGTGCCGATCTGGCTTTTGGCTTGGGAGATGAGCGCGACGCAAGCGCCCCGCCTCGCGGCCGCGGCTGCGGCTTCGGTGCCGGCATGTCCGCCTCCGACGACGACGACATCAAATTGTTTCACGTGGAACGCCTATTTACCGAGACAGAAGCGGCGGAACAATGCGTCGAGCATTTCCTCCGCGGCGTCGATGCCCAATAATCGGGCGAGCCACCGTGTCGCAAGGCGCAGGTGCTCGGCCTGTAGCAAGGGATCGTCTTCGTTGGCGGCGCAGCGGAGCTCCCGGGCCGCGGATGCCATATCCTCCCGCTGCCGCTCCCGAAAGGCCATGCCGTCGCTCCACCCCACATAGATGCGGCACCGCTGGTCGATCGCCGTCCAGAGGGCGTCGACCGTTTCAGGCACATGGACCGACGTCGCAATGTCATGCTCGTCCGTGGGCCGGCGATGGTCGCATTGGCTCGCAACCTTCAACGCGTTCGACGGTGCATCGTCCGGTACGCCGAGCCACAGGACGAGGTCCGCCCGGTCGATAAGGTCACGTGCCCGCGAGATGCCGATCCGCTCGACCTCGTCTGTCGTGTCCCCGATCAACCCTGCGGTATCAACGAGTCGATAGGGGATCCCGGCCCGCGACACCACGGCCTCCAGCACATCACGCGTGGTGCCGGCGATCGGGGTGACGATGGCGGCGTCGCGCTGAAGCAGCGCGTTGAACAACGACGACTTCCCGGCATTGCGCGGCCCCGCGAGCACGACCGTTATCCCGTCACGGAGGCGTTCGACGCTCGGTTGCGCGAGCGCGTATTCGATGTCGCACGCCAACGCGCCGGCGTCGGACGCGGGGTGGTAGCCGGCATGGGAGGCAACGTCGTCCTCGTCCCCGAAGTCGAGCTCCGCCTCGACGCGGGCGGCGATGTCCGCCGCGCGGCCCAGCCATTCGCGCGCGGTCTGGCTGACGCGGCCTTCGCTCGCCGCTATCGCGACACGCCGTTGGCTTTCCGTTTCGGCCTCGAGCAGGTCGGCCAGCCCCTCGGCCTGGATCACATCCAACCGACCGTGTTGCAACGCGCGGCGGGTGAACTCTCCCGGCTGGGCGAGGCGCAGCCCGGGCAGCCGGCTCAACTCCTGCTCGACCGATGCGACGATGGCGCGCCCACCATGCAGATGGAGCTCGACCAGATCCTCGCCGGTGGCGGTCGCCGGACCGGGAAAGCGGATGACCAGCGCGCGGTCGAGCAGATCTCCGGCTTGATCGCGCAAGGCGCGGAGCGATGCCGTCCGGGGAGCGGGAAGGGATCCGGCCAACGTGCCGAGCGCAGCGTCCGCCCGCGGCCCGCTGATCCGCATGACCGCGATCGCGGCCGGCGGACGCCCGCTCGACAAGGCGAAGATCGTGTCGGTCACCCGCCCGACTTGGTCCCGGTGCCGGTGGCGGAAAACAACTGCCGCCACATGTCCATTCCGGCATCGGTGGCGGGTGCCCAGCTCTTGAGCATCGCCCCCATGATCTCCGGGCCGATCGTGCCCTTCTCCATCGCTTCCTGCATCTTGGCGATATAGTGATCGTGGAGCGGGGTGAGGTCGGGAAGTCCCATCATCCGGCGCACTTCCTCGGGCGTGCAGTCGGCTTCGATCGTCACCTTCATCCTGATCGCGCTCCCTTGAGCGCGCGAGGGGCGCGCATTAGCGTGAGGCGCGTATATGCCCGCGAACCGGGGTGTTTCGCAACGGTCGCACGAATCGGGCATGGGATCATCGGATCGAGGGAGAGCCTGCATGACGACGAACATCACGATCGCCACATTGAACGGACAGAGCATGCCCGCCTATCAGGCGACGCCCGAAGGCACCCCGCGCGCCGCGATCGTCGTCATCCAGGAGATTTTCGGGGTGAACGCCGGGATCCGCAGCAAGTGCGACGCACTGGCGCGTGACGGCTATCTGGCGGTCGCGCCCGACCTGTTCTGGCGGATGGAACCGGGGATCGAGCTGGACCCCGACGTTCCCGAGGAAATGCAGCGCGCCTTGTCGCTCATGGGAAAGTTCGACCAGGACGGCGGCATCCGCGATATCGAGGCGACGATCCGTCATGCACGCGAGGCATCGGGTGGGAAGAAGGTCGGCGCGGTCGGCTACTGCCTGGGCGGCCGCCTGGCCTATATGACGGCGGCCCGGACCGACGTGGATGCCAGCGTCGGCTATTATGCGGTCGGGGTCGACGGGCTGCTGGGCGAGAAGAATGCGATCGCGCACCCGCTGCTGCTCCACATCGCCGGTGACGACGGCTTCGTCGACAAGGACACGCAGGCACGGATGCACGAGGGGCTGGACGATCACCCCAAGGTGACGCTGGTCGACTATCCGGGCGAAGACCATGGCTTCGCGACCGAGTTCGGCGCGCGGCGTTCCGATGCGGCGGCGCAGCAGGCGGACGCCCGCACGACGGCGTTCTTCGCCGAACATCTCGGCTGACGGTATCGGCGGTCGGCTGGTGCGTTCAGCCGATCGCCCACTCGCCCAGCGCGATCAGGCCGGTCGCGATCATCTGCGCGACGAACACCGCCAGCGCCATCGTCACGAGCATGGCAGCGGCCACGGCTCCGTCGTGGGATGCTTGTGTCAGGGTCATGGCCCATCCTCTCCATCAAGAGGCCGGGCCACATTCGTCCGGGTGGTCCCGGCAAGTGGCCGCAATATAACGGCTTTTGTCGGGACTCGCAAATCGGCTCAGGTCGGGTTGCCGTCGGTGTCGCGCAGCACCTCGCGCCGGCCGACGTGATCGGGGCGGCCGACGATGCCGTCCTTCTCCATCCGCTCGATCAGGCGCGCCGCCGAATTGTAGCCGATGCGCAGCTGGCGCTGGAGCCAGGAGGTCGATGCCTTCTGGCTGCCGCACACCAGGGCGATCGCGGCGCGATACTGCTGGTCCTCCGCGGTGTCCTCGCCGGTCGGCGCGCCGTCGAGCGCGAAGCTTTCCTCCGGTTCCTCGGTCACCGACTGGATGTAATCGGGGGTGCCCTGCGCGCGCCAGTGATCGGTGACGGCGCGTACCTCGTCATCGCTGACGAAGGGGCCGTGGACGCGGACGATGCCCTTGCCGCCGGGCATGTAGAGCATGTCGCCGCGGCCCAGCAGCTGCTCGGCGCCCTGCTCGCCCAGGATGGTGCGCGAATCGATCTTGCTGGTGACGTGGAAGCTGATGCGGGTCGGCAGGTTCGCCTTGATGACCCCGGTGATGACGTCGACCGACGGCCGCTGCGTCGCCATGATGAGATGGATCCCCGCGGCGCGCGCCTTCTGCGCCAGCCGCTGGATCAGGAATTCGACCTCCTTGCCTGCGGTCATCATCAGATCCGCCAGCTCGTCGACGATGACGACGATCTGCGGCAGAACGTCGTAGTCGAGCTGCTCCTCCTCGTAGATCGGCTGGCCGTTCTCGCCATAGCCCGTCTGGACCCGGCGACCGAGCGGGGCGCCCTTGGCGCGCGCGGCGCGGACCTTGTCGTTGAAGCTGGCGAGGCTGCGCACCCCGACGGACGACATCTGGCGATAGCGATCCTCCATCGTCTCCACCGCCCATTTCAGCGCGCGGACCGCCTTGGCGGGATCGGTGACGACGGGGGAGAGCAGGTGCGGGATGTCGTCGTACATGCTCAGCTCGAGCATCTTCGGATCGATCATGATCATCCGGCACTGATCCGGGGTGAGCCGATAGAGCAGCGACAGGATCATGCCGTTCAGCCCGACCGACTTGCCCGAGCCGGTGGTGCCCGCGACGAGCAGGTGCGGCATGGGGGCCAGGTCGGCGATCACGGGATCGCCGGCGATGTTCTTGCCCAGGATGACGGGCAGCTGTGCCGACTGATCCTCGAACGCCTGGCTGGCGACCAGTTCGTGGAGCGACACCATCTCGCGCCGCGCGTTGGGCAGCTCGATCCCGATGACGGTACGCCCGGGAATCGTCGCGACGCGCGCGGAGATCGCGGACATGTTGCGCGCGATGTCGTCGGCCAGGCTGATGACGCGGGTCGCCTTGATGCCGGGCGCCGGCTCCAGCTCGTACATGGTCACGACGGGGCCGGGGCGCACCTCGGTGATGTTGCCCTTCACGTTGAAGTCGTCGAGCACCGTCTCCAGCAGGCGCGCGTTGCGCTCCAGCGCGGCCTTGTCGATCGGGTTCGACTGGTTCGCGGGCGCCGGGGTCAGCAGGTCGAGCGAGGGCAGGACGAAGCTGTCGCGCAGGTCGAGCCGCTGTTGCGACTGCGGCTGCGCGCGGGCGGCCGACGGCGCGACGGTGCGCTCGCCGATGACCGGGGCGGGGCGGTCGTCCGGCTGCGCCACCGCGCGCGGGGCGGGCGCGCGGGCGAGGGTGAAGGGAGCATCGTCCTCATCCTCCTCCGGCATGTCGTCGGCGTCGTCACCGGCGCGAGCGCGCTGCAGCCGGGGGCGCGGTGCGAAGCGGGCGAAGTCGATCTCGAGGCTGCGACCCCAGACGACCGCTCCGGCAATGCCCGCGACGATGCCGAGCGCGACGACGCCCCACCACGTGACCTGCGCATCGCCGACCATGCCGAAACCGGCGCGCACCGCACCGACGGTGCCGAGCCCCACGAGCCCGCCCCAGCCGAACGGCAGCGCCGGCACCGCGCCGGGCGCGACGCACCCGAGCGCGACCGCCATCAGCGCCACGCCGAGCAGCGCGAAACGCAGCATCCGCCACCATTCGCCCGCCGGCTGGTCTCGCCACAGCCGCATCGCGACGACCGGCGCGATCGGCAACAGCAGCGCGACGGCGGGGCCGAAGATGGTCAGCGCGAGATCCGCGAACCATGCCCCGGGCGACCCCAGCAGATTGCCGGTCACCCCCGCCGATGCAGTGTTGAACGCAGCATCGCCGGGGCTGTAGCTCGCCAGGCTGAGCGCGGCCGCGATGGTGCCGCCGGCCAGCGCCACCGCCGTCGCGACCACGCCGCTGCGCACCACGCCCGCCTTGATCGTTTCGCGCCACAGCGGCGGATCCGCCCGCGTCGCCATACCCCAACCCCGCAACGATGTGTGAAAGTGCGCGTATTCTCCGCGCGGGCGAGTCTGGCGTCAAGATGGCGCGCGCCCGCCAGCCCCCGGCGCGCGGTTGGCAGAGGCGTGACGGACGCGTAGGGCAGGACCATGAACCAGGCAGACCATGCAGACGTCCTCATCCTCGGCGGCGGGCTGGTGGGCAGCGCGCTGGCGGTGGCGCTCGACCGCCACGGGCTTTCCGCGATCGTGGTCGATCCCGCCGACCCGGCGGTCACGCTGACCGCCGGTTTCGACGGTCGCGCGAGCGCGGTGGCGAGCGCCAGCCACAAGATGCTCGACGCGATCGGCGTCGGCGCGGCGCTGGCGGGGAAGGGTTGCGCCATCCGCCAGATCCGCGTCAGCGACGGACTGGCGCCGGGCAAGCTGGATTTCATCCCGGACGCGGACGATGCCGCGCTGGGGACGATGTACGAGAATCGGTTGCTGCGCGCTTCGCTGTACGAGGCGGCGATGGCGGCCGAGCGCGTCGACCTGCGGATGCGGACCCGCGCGACATCGGTGGACCGCGATGCGCATGGCGTGCGCGCGACCCTGTCGTCGGGCGCGACGGTCACGGCCGACCTGCTGGTCGCCGCGGAGGGTCGGCAGTCGCCGACGCGCGAGGCGGCGGGTATCGCGGTGGCGCGGTGGCAGTACGACCATGCCGCGATCATCGGCGCGTTCCATCACGAGCGCAGCCACGAGAATATCGCGTACGAAATCTTCTATTCCTCCGGGCCGTTCGCGCTGCTGCCGCTGCCCGACGACGAGATCGGTCACCGCTCCGCGATCGTGTGGACGGTGGCGAGCGAGCATGCCGCGGGGATGCTGAAACTGGGCGACCGCGGGTTTCTGGCCAAGGCGGAGAAGCGGATGGGCGGGTTCCTGGGGGCGCTGTCGCATGCCTCGCCGCGCGCCAGCTACCCGCTGGGCTTCCACCATGCCGCCCGGATTACCGACGAGCGGCTGGTGCTGGTCGGCGATGCGGCGCACGGCATTCATCCGATCGCGGGGCAGGGGGTGAACCTGGGCTATCGCGACGTCGCCGCGCTGGTCGAGGTGCTGGTCGAGGGACGCCGGCTGGGGCTGCAGGCGGGCGATGCTCAGCTGCTGGCGCGGTATCAGAACTGGCGCGCGCTCGACACGTTCATGGTGGCGGCGGCGACGGATACGCTGACGCGATTGTTCGGCTTGCCGGGCAGGACGGCGAGCGCGGTGCGGCGGTTCGGCATTTCCGCGGTCGACCGCCTGCCCCCGCTGAAGGATCGCTTCATGGCGGAGGCGCGCGGGGAGAGCGGACAGCTGCCGAAGCTGCTGATGGGGGTCATGGTCTGAGCCGGGGCCGCGGAGGCGCTACGCGGCCAGCGGGAACCGGAGCAGGCGGTCCTCCAGCGCGACCAGCGCCTCGCCGCTGCCCCCCGTCGCGCGGACGATTTCGGGATGCGTGACGTCGAGGCCGCCGGTCAGCGCGCCGAAGGCGGGGAATATCAGCTTCGTCGCCGTCGCCACGAAGCAACGGCGGGCAATCATCTTGCCACGGACACGGACGCGCAGCTTGGGATGGAAGTGGCCCGACAGTTCCGGGCGCGCCTCGCCGCGTTGCGCCTCATGGCGCAGGATCAGGCCGTCGACCGCCGCCTCGTCCACGACGGCGCCGCCGCAACGGTCGACATAGGCGCGGTCGTGATTTCCGGTGATCCAGGTCCAGCGCGTCGCGCCGGTCAGCGCGGTGAGGAGCGCACGCGCCTGCGCGGGTAGGCGATCGCATCCGGCGACATCGTGGAAGCTGTCGCCCAGGCACCACACCTCTTGCGCGCCGGTTGCCGTGACCAGCGCGGACAATTCGCCCAGCGTCGCGATCGAATCGTACGGCGGCAGCATCTGCCCACCGCGCGCGAACCAGCTCGCCTTCTCCAGATGGAGGTCCGCGACCAGCAGCGCGCGGCGTGCGGGCCAGAACAGCGCGCCCTGCGGCAGCGCGCGGAAGTCATGGCCGGCGAACGACAGCGTGGCGAACGGAACGGGAACCATCCCGTAGGCCATGCCCTACCGGAGTCCCGAGATCAATGGCTTGCCACCGCCGGCCCCCCGTCGACGCGCCCGCTGCGCTCCAGCTTGCCCCAGCCGACGATCCGCCCGCGTACCGCCGCGGCGATGGCGCGCAGGACCACGCCGTACATGATCTGGCGATAGACCAGCCGCTGCGCGACCAGCAGCAGCGCCGGATAGCGGATCTTGTGGCCGTCGAGGCGATAGGCCATCGCGCCGCACGCCACGTCGATCGCGGTGAAGGCGAGCCAGTAGAGCCCCATGGTCGACACGTCGCCCGCGGTCTGCGCCCAGCCGTGCTGCATCACCCGGACGAAGGTGCCGACGATCGACAGCAGCAGCGCCAGATCGATCAGCGGCGAGATGGCGGCGAAAACGATCTGGAACAGCCACGCCTGCGGCATCCCGACCAGCGCCAGCCCCGACGGCTTGCGCCGGCGCAGCACGCCACGATGCTTCCACAGGCATTGCAGCGTGCCGAACGCCCAGCGGAAGCGCTGCTTGGCGAGCGCACGGAACGTCTCAGGCGCCTCGGTCCAGGCGATCGCGGCGGGATCGTAGGTCACGCGCCAGCCGGCGCGCTGGATCGCGATCGTCAGGTCCTGATCCTCGGCCAGCGTATCCTCGGGATAGCCGCCGACCGAGTCCAGCGCCGCGCGCCGCCACGCCCCGACCGCGCCGGGCACCACGGTCATCGCGTCGAACCCGGCGAGCGCGCGACGCTCCAGGTTCTGTGCGGTGATATATTCGACCGCCTGCCAGCGGGTGACCAGGTTGATACGGTTGCCGACGCGCGCATCGCCCGCGACCGCGCCGATGCGCGGATCGACGAACCAGCGCGCGAGGCGACGGATCGTCGCCGGCTCGAACTGGGTATCGGCGTCGAGCGCGATGATGACCTCGCCGGTGGCCTCCTGCAGCGCGCGGTTGAGCGCCGCGGCCTTGCCGCCGTTGACCAGAGTCAGCAACTGGACGCGCGGATCGTCGCCGAACGCCTCACGGACCAGATGGCTGGTCGCGTCCTTCGATCCGTCATCGGCGACGATGACCTGGAGCCCGGGATAGTCGCTCGACAGCACCCGCTCGACCGAGGCGACGATCACGCGTTCCTCGTTATAGGCCGGGATCACGACCGAGACGGTCGGGGTGAACACCGGCGGTTCGGCGCGGCGGCGGCGTGCCTGCACCCATGCCAGCCCGGTCATCATCAGCGCGCGCGCGATGCCGAGCGAGATGGCGATGTAGAACAGCCACGCGATCACCGCCGTCACCGCGGCGAGCGCGATGAACACCGCGACATCGGTCCGCACCGCCCACAGGTCGTGCCCGGCGACCGGCGGCATCGCCTGCGCCGGAGTCAGCCCGACCAGCTGCGATACCGGGACGAAGGTATAGCCCTCGCTACGCAGCGTCGCGATGATGCGCGGCAGCGCCGCCACCGTCTGCGACCGATCGCCGCCGCCGTCGTGGAGCAGGATGACGTTGGCCGAATTGGTCGGCGTCGCGCCGTGCACCTGGTCGACGACCTGCTGGACGATCGCGTCGGTGCCGGGACGCTGCCAGTCGTTTGGATCGACGTGCAGCCCGACGACGGTATAGCCCGCGCGCTGCGCCGCCAGCGCCGGCCCGAGCTCGTCCGCGGTGGTCGGCTCCGCATCGCCGAAATAGGGCGCGCGGAACAGCGTCAGCATCCGCCCGGTATAGGCCTGCACCAGCCGCTGCGTCGCGTTCATCTCCAGCGCGGTGCCGCTCGGGCCCAGCGTCGCCATGTTGGGATGGGTGTAGCTGTGGTTGCCCAGTTCGCTGCCGTCGCTGACGATGCGGTTGAGGAGCGCGGGGTGCGCCAGCGCATTCTCGCCGATGACGAAGAAGGTCGCGGGGACGTGCGCGGCCTCCAGCACGTTCAGGATGCGGGGGGTCCAGGTGGCGTCGGGTCCGTCGTCGAAGGTCAGCGCCAGCAGCTTCGGGTTGGCCGCGCCGGTGCGCTGGACGACATAGGGCGTCGGCAGCGCGGCATAACGTTCGTCGCGGACGATGTTCTGTGCATCGACGCGCAGCAGCCGCTGCCCGGTCGTCGGCGTGGCGGTGATGCGCAGGATCTCGCCCGATCCCTCCACGTCGGTATTGAGCGACGAATCGATCCGGCGCAGGTCGGGCAGCCTGTGCGCGCGGAACGCGGCGAGGTCGTTCCAGAAACCCGGATCCTCGCTGCCCAGCCGCCACATCGCGACGTCGCGCAGTCCCATGCTGTCGAGCGCGCGCAGCTGGTTCCAGCTGGTCGCGGCGTCCATCATCCAGATGTCGTGGTGCTGGCCGTTCTCGTCATAGGCGAAGGCGGCGTTGCCGCTGGCCTTGTCGAAGGTGATCGGCGCGCTGCTGTCGTGCGCCGCCAGCCAGGCCTCCTCGATCGACAGCGCATCGGTGTCGTCGCCGTGCCAGTCATAGGCGTAGCTGCCCAGCGCCACGATCAGCTTGTTCGCGCCGATCCTGCGCTTCGCATCCTCGACCTGCCGGACGAACCAGCCCTGCGCCGCGATCGGGCCGGCCTGCCCGCCCTCCCAATGCTGGTCATAGGCCATGAAGATGACGCGGTCGGACACCTGCGCCAGCGCCGCGAGCGGCCACGCCTCGTCCTCCGCCGGCGCGGTCACCGCCAACTGGCTGCCCGCGGGTAGCGCCGCGCGGAGCGTGCGCAGGAAGGTCAGGTAGTCGCGCATCGCGGACGCCGGCAGCGCCTCGAAATCCATCACCACGCCGCCCTGGTGGCGCTCAGCGACCATCGTCGCCAGCTGGTGCGCGAACAGGTCGCGCTTCGCCGGGCTCGCCAGCAGCGACGCGGCGCCGGCGCCGTCCCAGTCGCCCTCGGCCCGGTCGTTGTCGAAATTCTGCACCATGGGCAGCACCTTGGGCGGATGCGGCATCGCGGCGATCATGCGATCGAACTTCGGGTCCGGCTCCACCGTCACCTTGTGCTGCGGCCCGGCGATCGCGACGGTGGCGGGAACGACCCAGTCGAGCGCGCCGACATGGCGGCGCAGCGAGGCGATGCTGGCATCGTCACCGGGCACGTAGAAGCCGACGTCCAGCTCCGCGCTGTTCGTCGCCCTGGTCGTGCGATGCGGCAGCCAGCGGGCCAGCCCGCGCGGCGCATCGGCCCCGTGCGCGGCGGCGGCGCGCGCCTGGGGCAGCGGCAGCGCCAGGTCGCGCGCCGGACGGACCATCATCAGCGTGGTGGCAAAGGCGATCGCGGCGATCAAAACGATCCCCAGCAACGTGGCCAGCACGCGGCGCGACCGGCGGCTGCGCCTGCCGGTAGGATCGAAGAAGATGGGATCGGCCATGGTGGGTTCCGGGATGACGATGTCGAAGATGATGCGCTGTTACGCGCTCGTGGATGAGGCGGGGCTGGGCGGCGGCTTACCGTTTCGTCATGCTGGGTGCGGTCGTCAGTCGCCCAGCATGCCCGACTGGTACCAGCGCCGGATGGCGGGGATGCGCGCCAGCTCGCAGCCGCAGCGGCGGCAGCGCGTGTGCTGAAGCCCGCGCGCATCGGTCACGATCCGCGTGCCGGGCAGGTGGCGGCCGGATTCGCAGGTGTCGGTCAGCGGAGCGGGGGCATGTGGCATGATGCGTCCGCTATGCGCGCGCGCGGCTGGCGGGGCGCTGTCGGAAAGATGAGCGATCCGTCATCTTGCGCCCACGTCGTGCACAGGGCTGAGCGGCTAGAAAAGCCGGATGGAGCACCTCCGCCTCCCTGTCGAACCCCATGATCGGCGTGCCGGCAATGCGCTGCGCCAGCTGCGTCATGCGCTGCTGATCTTTCTTGCGGTGGCGCTGGTGGGGGCGTTCATGTCGGTGCGCGTGCTGCACGCGTCGCGGATACCCGACGCCGACGTCCTGGGCGCGACCGTGGCGATGCCGGCGGGCGGTGCGCCCGCGGCGCTGACCGTCACCTCGCTGCGGGCGGGCGGGGTGGCGGAGCGTGCCGGGTTGCAGGTGGGTGACGTCATGGAAGCGGTCGACGGTCGCGGTGCGACCTCGCTTGCCCCGATCGAGCAAGCGGTGGCATCAGGCGACAGCGTCGACCTGCGTGTCCGGCGCGGCATGCAGGCGGTGCACGTGACGCTGGCACGGGCGCTCGCAGCGCAAGGGGAGACGAAGCGTGTCGGCAAAGATCCTGCTGGTAGAGGACGATGACACCACGGCCGACTTCGTCTCGAAGGGGCTGACCGAGGAAGGCTATGTCGTCGATCGCGCCGCCAACGGGCGCGACGGCCTGTTCCATGCCACCGACGGCAGCTACGACTGCATCGTGCTCGACCGGATGCTGCCGGGGATGGACGGGATGGCGGTGCTCGCCGCCCTGCGCGCGTCACAGATCGAGACGCCGGTCATCATCCTGTCGGCGCTGGGATCGCCCGAGGACCGGGTGAAGGGTCTGACCGGCGGGTCGGACGATTATCTGGTCAAGCCGTTCGCGTTCGCGGAGCTGCTGGCGCGGATCAAGCTGCTGATCCGGCGCGGCACCAGCGCGCCCGCGGTGCAGACGGTGCTGTCGTGCGGCGACCTGTCGATGGACCTGCTGGCGCGTCGCGTGACGCGGGCGGGCAAGACGATCGAGCTGCAACCACGCGAGTTCCGGCTGCTGGAATATATGCTGCGCCATGCCGAGCAGGTGGTGACGCGTACGATGTTGCTGGAGGGCGTGTGGGACTATCACTTCGACCCCGGCACGAACGTGATCGACGTCCACCTCAGCCGGCTGCGCAAGAAGGTGGACGAGGGGTTCGCCTCGCCGCTGCTGCATACGGTGCGGGGTGCGGGCTATCGGCTGGGGGTGGAGCCCTGAGCCGCGCGTCGGGGCGGGGCACGTTCCTGCGTTCCACGACCTTCCGTTTCGCCGCCCTGGTCTTCCTGCTCCAGATCGCGGCGGCGGGGACGCTGCTGTTCGCGCTGCGTACGATGGTGCGCGGACAGGTGTTCGCCGGCGCGGCGGCCAGCGCGGAGGTGCTGCGGCAGGACCTGCTGACGGTGCGGCAGGACAGCGGCGATGCGGCGCTGGCCGATACGGTGGCGCAGCGCGTGACGCGCAACCTGACGCCCGGCACCGTGCTGCTGCTGGCCGATGCCGCGGGCCGGCCGATCGCGGGAAACCTGTCGGCCTGGCCGCCCAATGTCGCGACCGACGCCCACGCCGGCGCGGTCGAGCTGTACCGCATCGGACGCCCGCTGCCCGAGGCGATGTGGGTGCGCGCCACCGCGCTGCCCGGCGGTCGCCGGCTGCTGACCGGCAGCGTGGTCGAGGGCGAGCGGCGCGCGGTGCGCGTGCTGGAGGCGGCGATGCTGTTCGCGCTGTCGCTCGCCGTCGCCTTCGCCGCGCTGGCATCGTGGCTGGCGGCACGGATGATCGTGCTACGGCTGGAGACGACGGTGGCGACGCTGGGGGCGGTACGCGACGGCGACCTGTCGCGCCGCGTGCCCGCGGATGCGACGGGAGATGCCTTCGCCGATCTCGCCGGCTCGGTGAACGCGATGCTCGACCGGGTCGAGGCGCTGGTGGTTGAGCTGAAGATCGCGACCGACGGTCTGGCCCACGACCTGAAATCGCCGCTGACCCGGCTGCGCTCCGCGCTGGAGCGCGCGGCGGTGGTGGTGACCGAGCCTGCCGCGCTGGAGGCGGTCGATCGCGCGCTGGCGGAGGGCGAGCGGCTGCTGGCGCTGGTCGAGACCGCGCTGCGCATCACCCGTGCCGAGGCGGGGATCGGCACCGAGAGCTTCACCGCGGTCGACCTGGGGGGCGAGCTGGAGGATATCGCCGAGATCTACGGCCCCGTGGCGGAGGATGCCGGGCGCGACATCCGTGTCGCGGCGGCGTCCGGCGTGGTGCTGGCGGTCCACCGCGAACTGCTGGGGCAGGCGCTGGGCAATCTGGTCGACAATGCGCTGAAATACGGCGCGGGCACGATCACGCTGGCGCTGACGACCGCGCCGGGCATGGTCACGGTGTCGGTGGCCGATCGGGGGGACGGCATCGCGCCCCATGATCGCGAGGCGGCGCTGCGGCGGTTCGGGCGGCTCGACAGCGCGCGCAGCGGCACCGGCGCGGGGCTGGGCCTGTCGCTGGTCGCGGCGGTGGCGCGGCTGCACGGCGGCGCGGTCCGGCTGGGCGATGCTGCGCCCGGGCTGGTGGTGGCGATCGATCTGCCGGTGTGATCGTCACGGGCTTCCCGCGCCTCACGCCTGACGGTTTGCGGAGCCCTGGACCCCGGCACGAGGCCGGGGTGACGGGACGCCGGGGGCGGGCCGACTGGCCCTTCCTACCCCGCGTAGGCCTTCACCAGATCGAACAGATAATCGCGCGCGCCGTACAGCGACGACACCCGGATACGCTCGTTCAGGCCATGGATGCCGTTGAAGTCGGGATCGAGGAACGTGCCCGGCGCGCCATAGACCGGGATGCCGATCGCCTCCAGGAAGATGCCGTCGGTGGCGCCGGTCGACATGGTCGGCAGCATCGGCACGCCGGGGAAGTGCTTCTTCGCGACCGCCTCCATCGGCCCGATGATCTTCGGGTCGAGCGCCGGGGGGACCGCGATCGGGCGGATCGGCTGGTTGGCGGTGACCGTCACCTTGGGCCCGGCCAACTCCTTCAGCGTCGCGAGCGTGGTATCGACCGTCTCGCCGGGGAAGATGCGGCAGTTGACGTTCGCGGTGGCGCGCTGCGGCAGCGCGTTCTCCGCATGGCCCGCCTCGACCAGTGTCGCGACGCAGGTGGTGCGCAGCGTCGAGTGCATGACCTTGTCGCGGCTGACGATCGCATCCGCCGCCTTGTCCTGCGGATCGGCGAGCAGCCGGGTGATCGCGCCGCCCAGCTCGCCGCCGCGCATCCTGGCATTGGCGGCGAAGAAGGCGCGGGTGGTGTCGGTGAACTTCACCGGAAATTCGTAGCCCTGCACCGCCTTGATCGCGTCGGCCAGCTCGTAGATGGCATTTTCCGGCGTCGGCGCCGAGCTGTGCCCGCCGGGGTTGGTCGCCAGCAGCGTATAGTTCTGCGCCGCCTTCTCGCCCACCTGGACGCTCAGCAGCTGGCGCCTGCCCTTGGCATCGAGCAGCCCGCCGCCGCCCTCGTTCAGCGCGAATTCGGCGGCGATCAGGTCGGGCTTGTTCTGCGCCAGCCACTGCGCGCCGTTGAAGGCCCAGGTCGTCTCCTCGCCGCAGGTCAGCGCCAGCTTGATCGTGCGCTTCGGGCGGTAGCCCTGCTGCTTGAAGCGGACCATGGCGTCGGCCCAGATCGCGGACATCGCCTTGTCATCGACGGTGCCGCGGGCATAATAATAGCCGCCCTCCTCGACGAGCGTGAACGGATCGCGCTGCCAGTCGGCGCGCTTCGCCTCGACCACGTCGAGGTGCCCGAGCAGCAGCATCGGCTTCACGCCCGCGTCGGTCCCCTTGAGCACGGCGACGATGCCGCCGTCCTGGGGATGCTCGGGGACCGAGAAATAGGTGATGTCGCCATCGGCATAGCCGGCCGCCTTCAGCCGCGCGCCCACCTGCGCCGCGGCCTTGGTGCAGCTGCCGACCTTCGCGACGGTGTTGGTTTCGACCATCTCCTTGTAGAGGTCGAAGAACGCCTTTTCGTCCGCGCGCGCCTGCGCTCCCGCTGCCACCGGCACCGCCGCCATCACGGCCGCGGCGATCAAACCCACCTTGCGCATGCGCTCTCCCTTGCATTCTCTCGGGCGGGAACGTCGCAGCGAAAGTCGCGCCGCGCAACTGGTTAGGAGGGGGAAGCGCGGATGGCGTCGCGCGGCATCACCAGCCGGAGTTCGCGATTGGCGAAATCGATCCGCACCCGGCGGAACAGCCGCAGCGCGTCCATGCCGAGCAGGATCGCGGGCTTGTCGCGGAGGCCGAAGGCACGGAACGGCGCGGCATCGGCGAAGGCGACGGTGAGCGAGCGGATCGTGGCGCTGCCCAGCGTCATCTCGCGCAGTACCGCATAGTCGCCGATCAGCTGCTGCCCCAGCACGCTGGTGAAGATCGCCGGCTCACCCTTGCGCTGCTTGCCCAGCAGCCGGAGCAGCGCGGGGTTGCCCAGGCTGACCGCGGTGCCGGTGTCGAGCACCACGCGCACCCGCCGCCCCGCGACGGTCGCGTTGGTGACGACCAGCTGGCCGAACATGTCGCGTGCCTGGATCACGATCTCGTCGGGGCCCGCGGGGCGGGTGCGGCGGCGTTCGGTGGGGACGACCGTCATCCGCTCGGTATCGAAATCGATCGCCAGCGCATGCCCCTGGAGCGTGTCGATGCCGAGCATGCCGGGCGCGCCGAGGTTGTTGGCCTCCAGCGCGGGCGCCTCGATCTGCTGGCCGCCCAGCGTGCTGACCGACAGCGAGGGGACGATGACGGTGTCGACCTCGCTGGTCCCCGCCATCGCCGTCAGCCGGACGCGCCGCCCCGCCGGCAGGCCCAGGTGCCGCGCCAGCTGGCGCGAGATGACGCTGCGCTGCGCACCGGTGTCGATGACGAAGTCGTAGGGCCCGGCGCCGGCGATCTGGACCGGCACGGTCATGCGGGTGTCGGCGGTGAGGAAGGACAGGTCCTCGCCCGGGGGTTCGGCGGCCGGCGCAGGCGCGACCGCCTCCTGCGCCGCCGCGGGCGCGGCCACCGCCATCAGCGCCAGCGCGATCCACCTCTCCATGGCGTCCATGCTACGCCCGATCCGGCCGTTCTGCCAGCGCGAACCACCGCGTCGTCCCCGCCGCCGCCGGAAGGACGGGGGGCTCAGTCCAGCGTCATCGCCTCAGCTGCCAGCGCCTCCGCCTCGATCAGCAGCGCGTCGTCGGCGCTGCCGGTGGCGACCTTCTCACGACCGATCAGCGTCAGGACCGGCACCGCGAGCGGAGTGACGCGCGGCAGGTCGACGTGCACCATCGTATCGGCGGCGCGCTCGAGCAGGTTGGCGAGGCGGCCGACATCGGTCATCCGCGCGCGCGCGTCGGCCCAGGCGGCCTCCAGCAGCACGTGCCCCGGTTCGTACTTGCGCAGCACGTCGTAGATGAGATCGGTGGAGAAGGTGACCTGCTTGCCGGTCTTGCGCTTGCCGGGATGCTGGCGCTCGACCAGCCCGCCGATCACCGCCACCTCTCGGAACGCACGCTTGAGCAGGTGCGATCGCTCGACCCATTCGACGAATTCATGCTCCAGGATGTCGGCGGAGAACAGTGCGGCGGGGTCCTCCACCCGCTCCAGCCCGTAGCAGGCGATCGCATAATCGTTCGCGACGAAGCCCAGCGGCTTCAGTCCCATCGTCTCCATCCGCTTGGTCACCAGCATGCCGAGCGACTGGTGCGCGTTCCAGCCCTCGAAACTGTAGGCGACCATGTAATGCCGGCCCTCGCGCGGGAAGGTTTCCACCAGCAGCTGATCGGGGGCGGGCAGGGTGGAGCGGCGCTGCTGGATCTCCAGCCATTCGCGCACGTCGTCCGGGAAGCGGTGCCACTCGCCGGGCTCGAACAGGAAATGGCGGACACGGTTGGCGAGGTTCGTCGACAGCGGCATCCGGCTGCCGCCGTACGTCGGGATGCGCGCCGGCCGCGACGTGGCGCGGACGATCAGATCCTCGGTGTCGATCTTCTCCACCTCCAGGCTCAGCCCGGCGAAGAAGAACGTGTCGCCGTGGCTGAGCGTCGAGGCGAAGCCTTCCTCCACCTTGCCGAGCGCGCGGCCGTTGCGGAAGCGGACCTTGAGCATCGTCGCCTCGACGATGATCCCGGCGTTGAGGCGATGCTGGGCGACGAACTTCGGATGGCTGACACGCCATTTGCCGTCCGCATCCTGCGTCAGCCGCTTGAAGCGATCATAGGCGCGCAGCGAATAGCCGCCATCGCGGATGAAGCCGAGCACGCGGTCGAACAGCTCGTCGGTCAGGGCCGAATAGGGGAGCGCGGAGCGGATTTCGTCCAGCATTTCGGCCTGATCGAACGGCGCGGCGCAGGCACAGGCCATGACGTGCTGCGCCAGCACATCGAGCGCCCCCATGCGGAAGACGTCGGCGTCCAGTTCGCCCGCCTCCACCGCGTCCAGCGCGGCGCGCGCCTCCAGATATTCGAAGCGGTTGCCGGGGACGAGGATCGCCTCGCTCGCCATGTCCAGCCGGTGGTTGGAGCGGCCGATCCGCTGGAGGAGGCGCGACGATCCCTTGGGCGCGCCCATCTGGATCACGCAATCGACATCGCCCCAGTCGACCCCCAGGTCGAGACTGGCGGTGGCGACCAGCGCGCGCAGCCGCCCCGCCGCCATCGCGCCCTCCACCTTGCGGCGCGCTTCCTTTTCCAGGCTGCCGTGGTGGATGCCGATCGGCAGCTGCATCGCATTCGCCTTCCACAGGTCCTGGAAGATCAGCTCGGCGAGGCTGCGGGTGTTGCAGAAGACGATCGAGGTGCGATGCGTCTCGATCTCCGCCATCACCTGCTCGGCGGCGTAGCGGCCCGAATGGCCTGCCCAGGGCACGCGGCCCTGGGGTAGCAGGATGGCGATGTCGGGATCGACGCCCGTGTCGCCCTCCACCAGCGCGACGCGGTCGATGTCGCCGTCGGGGGCCAGCCAGGCGCGATAGCCGTCCGGGTCGGCGACCGTGGCGGACAGCGCGACCCGGCGCAGCGCGGGCGCGATCCGCTGCAGCCGCGCCATGCACAGCGCCAGCAGGTCGCCGCGCTTGCCGGTGGCGAACGCGTGGACCTCGTCCACCACGATCGTGCGCAGCCCGGCGAACATCGTCGCGGCATCGGGATAGCTGAGCAGCAGCGAGAGCGATTCGGGCGTGGTGAGCAGGATGTGCGGCGGCTTGACGCGCTGCCGCGCCTTGCGGTCGGACGGCGTGTCGCCGGTGCGGGTCTCGACGCGGATGGCCACACCCATTTCGTCTACGGGCGTGACGAGGTTGCGCTGGATGTCGACCGCCAGCGCCTTCAGCGGCGACACGTAGAGCGTGTGGAGGCCCTCGGTCGGCGCGTCGATCAGCTCGGCGAGGGTGGGCAGAAAGCCGGCGAGCGTCTTGCCCGCGCCCGTGGCGGCGATCAGCAGCGCGTGGCGCCCGGCGCGCGCCTCCTCCAGCATCGCCAGCTGATGCCGCCGCGGTTGCCATCCACGGCGCGCGAACCAGTCGGAGAGGGCGGGGGGCAGCGCGGACAAGTCGTTGATCTAGGAAGCCGGGGGGCGTGCCGCCAGAGTGATGTTCACGCGGAGGCGCGGAGACGCGGAGAGGCGCGCTTTTGGTGACACGATCGTGCTCCCCGCCAGCGCAGTAGTGATGTTCGCGCAGAGCACGCGCTAGCGGGAAGGGTCCGCGGCAGCAGCATCGTTACGCTTGCGGAGGAAGATGTATCGGCCTGCGGCACCTTTCCTCTGCGTCCTCTGCGGCTCCGCGCGAACCCATCGCCGTGAAGGCCAGGACATGCCCCGATGCGCAACCCCTCCGCGCCTCCGCGCCTCCGCGTGAACTCGTTCAAGGCGTATGGATGCGATCCTCTGCCGAGGTTTCGCGATACAGCTCGTGCGTCGCCTGCTCGGTGCGCGCCTCCTGCTCGCGGGTGCGGCGGTTGCGCAGGATTGCGTACAGCAGCGCCAGCCCCAGGATGATCGGCCCGGCGATCACCACGAAACTCCACAGGCCATCTCCGACCATCGTCTTTCTCCCGTCGTGTGCGCCATCAACGAGCGGGTGCGGGGATACGATCCGCCGCGTCGCGGGTTCACGGGAGATGGCGACGCTGGGCGATTGGCTGGAACCGCATCCGACCGGCATCTACGTCCGGCCCGCCGATGCGTGGGTTGACCCCTCCGTCCCGCGGCCGCGCGCGCTGGTGACGCACGGTCATGCCGACCATGCGCGCGGCGGGCACGGCGCGGTATGGGCGACGCCGGAGACGCTCGCGATCATGGACGCGCGCTACGGTCCGCAGGCGGGCAACCCCGTGCCGTACGGCGGCAGCATCACGATGGGCGACGTCACGATCGGTTTCGTCCCCGCGGGGCATGTGCTGGGCTCGGCGCAGATCGTGCTCGACCACCGCGGCGAGCGCGTCGTGGTGTCGGGCGACTACAAGCGCCGCGCCGATCCGACCTGCGCATCGTTTCAGCCGGTCGCGTGCGACGTCTTCATTACCGAGGCGACGTTCGGGCTTCCCGTCTTCCGCCACCCGGACACCGGGGACGAGATCGACAAGCTGATCGCGCGGCTCCGCGCCAATCCGACCCGGTGCGTGGTGGTCGGCGCCTATGCGCTGGGCAAGGCGCAGCGCGTGATCGCGGAATTGCGGGCGCGGGGGCACGAGGCGCCGATCTACATCCACGGCGCGCTCCAGCGGCTGTGCGATCTCTACGAGGAGCTGGGCGTCCGCCTGGGCGAGCTCATCCCCGCGACGGGGGTGCCGAAGGCGGCGATGGCGGGGCATGTCGTGATGTGCCCGCCCTCCGCGCTCAACGACCGCTGGTCGCGGCGGCTGCCCGACCCGATCACCGCGATGGCCTCGGGCTGGATGCGGGTGCGCCAGCGCGCGCGGCAGAAGAATATCGAGCTGCCGCTGATCCTCTCCGACCACGCCGACTGGGACGAACTGACGGAGACGCTGACCGAAATCTCCCCGCGCGAGGTATGGGTGACGCACGGGCGCGAGGAAGCGCTGGTGCATTGGTGCATGACGCGCCAGATCCGCGCGCGCGCCCTGGCGCTGGTCGGGTTCGAGGACGAGGACGATTAGGCCGGGTCGCGGATCTCGCCCGTAAGCACCCAATGCTCCGCGTCGTCATAGTGCTCGAACACCCGGGCATTGCCCCCGGCTCGCGTCCCCAGCGCCCGGCTCAGCTGCATCCGCGCCAGCGACGATCCGATGACGAGGCCCAGCCGTTTCGACTGATAGGTCGGCTGTGCCAGCATCGCGGAGAAGGCCGCGACGATGTCCTGCGACTGGATGTTCATCCCGCGCAGGTCGGACAGCGACAGATGTTCGTTGGGACCGCAGCGCAACTCGCGGAACGCCGCGGCGCGCGCCTCCATGTACCGGGCGTACACGTCTTCGTCGAAGAAGCCGTCGATCGTCGTGACGATCAGATTGCGTTCGGGATCGACCCGGAAATGGAACGTGCCGTTCATGCCGTTACGATGCCGCAACGTGGTTAAGCAGTCGTTGACGCCCGGGGGCCGTACGGTCGATGACGGGGCATGTCGATGAAGAACGGAAGAAATATGATGCGTGTCGCGCTCGCCACCGGACTGTTGCTGGCTTCCTGTCCCGCCGTCGCGCAGGACAGGGCGGCCAGATCGTCGAACAGCAACGCCGAGGCGCAACGCGATGCGGTCGAATCGAGCTATGCCAACGCCCCGATCGAGGAGCGCGAGGAGCGATCGACCGGCAGCGTGACGGTGGCGGGCAAGCGGCTGGGCTATACCGCGACCGCGGGCACGCTGACGCTGCGCGATCTGGAGGGGAAGCCGACCGCGTCGATGTTCTACACCGCCTACACGCTGGACGGGACGAAGCCGGGGACGAAGCGCCCGGTCACCTTCTTCTACAACGGCGGCCCGGGCAGCCCGACCTTCTGGCTGCACATGGGATCGTTCGCGCCGGTTCGGCTCCAGACCGGCAACCCGGAGTTCATCCGCCCGGCACCCTATGACGTCGCGCCGAACCCCTATACGCTGCTCGACAAGACCGACATGGTGTTCCTCGATGCGATCGGCGCGGGCTATTCGCGTCCGCTGGGCGATATGAGGCCCTCCGCCTTCTATGGCGTGGACGAGGATGCCGACGCCTTCGCGAAGGCGATCCTGCGCTACGCGACCAAGTTCGGGCGCTGGAACAGCCCCAAGTTCCTCTTCGGCGAAAGCTACGGCACGCTGCGCTCGGGCGCGCTGGCGTATCAGCTGCAGGAGCGCGGCATGGCGCTGAACGGGGTGGTGCTGTTCAGCTCGATCATGAACTACGGCTATCGCCAGCCGGGGCTGGATCAGGTCTATATCAACTACCTGCCCAGCTATGCGGCGACCGCATGGTACCACAACCGGCTGCCCAACCGCCCCGCCGACGTCGCCACCGCGGTCCAGCAGGCGCGCGAGTTCGCGACCGGCGCGTACATGTCCGCGCTGGCCAAGGGGCAGGACATCGGCGCCGCGGAGCGCGACCAGGTGGCGCAGCGCATGAGCGAGCTGACCGGCCTGTCGGCGGACTTCGTCAAGCGCGCCAATCTGCGCGTCGATCTGCCGCGGTTCCAGAAGGAGCTGCTGCGCGACCAGCGCCGCGTCGTTGGCCGATTCGATTCGCGCTACATCGGCACCGACAGCGATGCCGCCGGCGAGCGGCCGGAAACCGACGTGTCGTCGGAGGCGATCAGCGGCGCCTTCATCGGCAGCTTCCAGGATTACGTGACCCATCGGCTCGGCTACAGGACCGAGATGCCGTACCGGCTGTCGGCACGCGACGCGGCGGGCTGGACGTGGAACTGGAGGCACGACGCCCCCAACCGCATGGGGCAGCAGAACAATCCCAACACCGCGATCGATCTCGCCGCGGCGATGCGCGCCAACCCGTACCTGCAAGTGCTGTCGATGAACGGCTGGTACGACATGGCGACGCCGTTCTTCGGGACCGAGAACGACCTGGGGCACATGATGCTGGAGCCGTCGCAGCGCCCGAACCTGCGCTTCACCTACTATCCGGGCGGGCACATGATCTATCTCAACCCCGAGGCGCTGGTGACGATGAAGCGCGACCTGGCGGCATGGTACGACCGCGCGGTGGCGGTCGCCCTGTCGGGGACACCGCCGGTCACGCCGACGGTGGCGGCGAGCGAGGGACCGGCCACCGGGCCGAACTGAGCGTCCCTTCGTCACCCCGGGTCAAGCCCGGGGTGACGGAAGGGGGCTAGCCCGCCAGCGCGCGCGCCCGGCGCCGCTGGACGGAGCTGCCGATCCCCATCGCCTCGCGGTACTTCGCCACGGTGCGGCGCGCGATGCCGAAGCCCCTGGCATTCAGCATGTCCACCAGCGTATCGTCCGACAGGATCGCCGCCCCTTCGTTCGCGATGAGGGCGCGGATCGCGCTCTTCACCGCTTCCGCCGATACCGCGTCGCCCCCATCCGCCGCGGCGATTGCCGAGGTGAAGAAGTACTTGAGCTCGAACAGCCCGCGCGCGCAGCTGAGATACTTGTTGCTCGTCACCCGGCTGACGGTCGATTCATGCATCTCGATCGCGTCCGCGACCTGACGCAGCGTCAGCGGGCGCAGATGGGCGACGCCGTGGAGGAAGAACGCCTCCTGCTGCTTCACGATCTCGGTCGCGACGCGGATGATCGTGCGCTGTCGCTGGTCGAGCGCCTTCACCAGCCAGTTGGCGCTGGCCAGCTTCTCCGCCAGCCATGCCTTGCCGGCCTTGTCCTGCGGGCCGGACGCCAGTTCGCTGTAGTAGCTCTTGTTGACCAGCACCCGCGGCAGCGTCGCGGCGTTCAGCTCGATCGCCCAGCCGTCCCGCGCGCGCGTCACGGTCAGGTCGGGGATGACCGGCGGCGGCGCCTCGCCGCCGTAGCGGCAGCCGGGCTTGGGGTCGTAGCCGCGCAATTCGCGGATCATGTCCGCCATATCCTCGTCGTCGCAGCGGCAGATGCGCTTGAGCCGGGTCAGGTCGCCGCGCGCGAGCAGGTCGAGATGATCGAGCAGCGCCGCGACGCACGGGTCGTAGCGGTCGACCTCGCGCGCCTGGATCGCGAGACATTCGGCGAGCGAGCGCGCGCCCACCCCGGTCGGCTCGAAGCGCTGGATCGTCGCCAGCACCGCCTCGACCCGCGCCAGCGGCACGCCGAGCCGCTGTGCGATGTCGAGCAGGTCGGCGCGCAGGTAGCCCGCCTCGTCGATCTGGTCGATCAGCGCGCGGGCGATGAACAGGTCGCCGTCGTCGAATGCCGCGCCCGCCTGCGTCAGCAGCACGTCGGCGAGGCTTTCGTTGCTTCCGGCGAAGGCGTCGAGGTCGGGCGCCTCGCCCGCGGACGGCGACACCGTATTGCCGCTCGACGGCCCGGCGTGATCGCCGGGACCGTCGTCGAACCGCTCGGCCGCGATATCGACGTCGAGCGCCTCGCCCGTCGCCTCGCCGGCCATCACCAGTTCGTCGGCGCCGGCGGGCTCGTCCCGCACGGGGGTCTCCGCAGGGGGGGCGCTGGCGCCGTCCTCGGCCGCGGGGGTGGAATCGAGCAGCGGGTTGCGCTCGATCTCCTCGGCGATGACGCCCTCTATCTCCAGGTTGGACAGCGTCAGCAGCTTGATCGCCTGCTGAAGCTGCGGCGTCATCACCAGCGACTGCGACTGACGCAGGTCCAGGCGCGGGGCCAGACTCATCGGGAATAGCTCATCGAAAGACGGTCCGCGTCGTCATGGCCGCTACAGCGTGAAGCCCTCGCCCAGGTACAGGCGACGCACGTTCTCGTCCGCGACCAGCTCTTCGGGGCTGCCGGTGAACAGCACCTTGCCATCGTAGATGATATAGGCACGGTCGACGATGTCGAGCGTTTCCCGGACGTTATGGTCCGTGATGAGCACGCCGATGCCGCGCTCCTTCAACTGGCAGACCAGGTCGCGGATATCCGCGATCGAGATCGGATCGATACCGGCGAACGGCTCGTCCAGCAGCATGATCGACGGATCGGCGGCCAGCGCGCGCGCGATTTCGGCACGGCGGCGCTCGCCCCCGGACAGCGCCATCGCGGGCGCGTCGCGCAGCCGGGCGAGGCCGAAGTCGGAGAGCAGCGTCTCCAGCTTCTCCGCGCGTATCGCCGGGTCCTTTTCCGCCAGCTCCAACACGGTCAGGATGTTCTTCTCGATCGTCAGCCCGCGGAAGATCGACGTCTCCTGCGGCAGATAGCCGAGACCCAGGATCGCACGGCGATACATCGGCAGCCCGGTGATGTCCGCGCCGTCGAGCATGATGCGCCCCGAATCGGGCTTCACCAATCCCATGACCGAATAGAAGCAGGTCGTCTTGCCCGCGCCATTGGGGCCGAGCAGCCCGATCACCTCGCCGCGCCCCACCGACACCGACACGTCGGTCAGCACCACGCGCTTGTCGTAGCTCTTCGCGATCGACACCACCGACAGTCCGCTCGACACCGGCGCCTCGTGGATCGGCTCCACACGGTCGAGGGGGGTCGTCATGCTGTCCATCACCGTCACGCCTCGCAGAACAGGGTTATCGAATGGTGAACGATACCCGTTTGGCAGGATTCATGCATGTCCTCCGCCGGAGAGGCAAGCTCCGTCGTCGCGGACCTAATTGCCGCGGCGCGGGACCGAGAAGGTGCCGGTCACGCGCCCGCCCGGCGCCTGCGTCACGGTGCCACCCGATCCGCCGCCGCCGCCCGCGACCGACGAGCCGTCGATCACCGCGCGTCCGGTATCGAGGTTGATCGTCAGCCGTCCGCCGTTGACGGTGTTGCCGCCCTGGTCGAGCCGCACCGCGCCCAGCATGGTGATGACGCGGCGGTTGAGGTCGTAGATCGCGAACTGGCTGCGCGCGGTCTGGTCCGGCCGGCGCACGGTCACCCCGCCCGAGGCGTCGAGTCGCGATACCTGCGGGTTCCCGTTCAGCACCTGTCCGGTATACGCCACGGTCATCCGCGCGGCGTTCAGCGTCATCTCCGCCTGCTTCACCGCGACGTTGCCGGCGAGCACGGCGCGATTGGCGCGATCCTGCAACTCGATATGGTCGGCGCCGAAATCGATCGGCGCATTGGTGTCGTGCCGCGTCTGCGCATCCGCGCCGGACGCGACGGACAGGGCGGCGGCGAGGAGAGGGAGGACGGCGGTTCGCATCGCGGCTATTTCGTTGCTCGCGGATCGAACCGCAAGCGCGCATTGCCGTCCAGCGTGACGGTCCGCGATTCGAGGTCGGCGCTCATCCGGTCGCCGCTGAACTGCCCCTGCCGCACGGTGCCGTTGACCGCGCCGGTCGATTGCAGCCGGCGCGACTTCAGGTCGACGACCGCGTCGTTGGTATTCAGCGTATAATCGTTCGGCCCGGTGACTCGGATCGGGCCGTCGACCTTCACCTGCTCGCTGTCCATGTCGTACCGGCCGGAGGGGGCGGTGACATCGGCGGGACCGTCCGACAGGCGGATCTGCGCGGCGAGGTCCTGGATCCGCACGACCGGCTCGGCGGAGCTGCGCTGCACCGCGGACCCCGCGGTCAGCGAGAAGGGCTGCCCCCTGCCGTCGGTGCCGCGATAGCGCGCCTGCTGCAGTTTCAGCCGCTCCTTCGCCACCTCGACGCGGTTCTTGTCGAGGATGAACGACGAATCGCCCGCCATCGTCAGCGGCGCCATCACCAGGAAGGCGGCGAGTACCCCGATCGACACCGGCAGTACCCAATTGGCAGTGGCGATGATGCGGTCATGCCGGCTGCCCGGCAGCGCCCAGCGCTGTCGGGCGGAGACGGCACGGACCGCCCGCTCAGACATGCGCGAAGATGTCCGTTTCCGGCCAGCCGGCCAGGTCCAGCTCGGCACGCGCCGGCAGGAAGTCGAAACAGGCCTGCGCCAGCGCGGTGCGGCCCTCGCGCGCCAGACGGCGGTCGAGCTCGTCTTTCAGCCGGTGGAGGAAGCGGACGTCGGAGGCGGCATAGTCGCGCTGCGCGTCGGACAGCTCCGGCCCGCCCCAGTCGGACGATTGCTGCTGCTTCGAGATGTCCTGTCCCAGCAGCTCGCGGACCAGCTCCTTCAGCCCATGGCGATCGGTATAGGTGCGCACCAGCCGCGACGCGATCTTGGTGCAATAGACCGGCGCCGCGACGATGCCGAGATAGTGGCGCAGCGCCGCGATGTCGAAGCGCCCGAAATGATAGAGCTTCAGACGCGTCGGATCGGCGAGGATCGCGCGCAGGTGCGGCGCGGCATAGTCGCTGCCGGGCGAGAAGCGGACGAGATGCTCGTCGCCGAGCCCGTCGGACAGCTGCACCACGCACAAACGGTCGCGCGGCGTGATGAGCCCCATCGTCTCGGTATCGACGGCGATGGCGGCGCCGGGCGCGAAGACGTCACCGGGGAGGTCTTGTTCGTGGAAATGAACGGTCATGACCGCGCTCTAGCGCCCAGCCGCGTCGGGCTCAACGGGCGACGGAGCGTGGCGCCGGTGCGACGACCATAGCGCTACTTGTGGACAAGACACGAAAAGATGCGCGAAACGATTCGCGGTCTGGGATCGGATAGGCTATGCAGTGGATCGAGGCGCAACAGATATGCGCCCGGGGAGCCGCGTTCGCCGTCCTGCGCGTGGCCCTGATGAGAGTGTCGGACGGACCGGGAAGACGAACAGGTTTATGAGTTACGACAAGGGCGGCCGCGGAAACCGCGGCGGACGCGGACGCGACAAGCGCGACGGCGGCTTCGGCGGCGGTGACGATTTCGGCGGCGGCTTCGGCGGCGGCGGGTTCAGCTATGACGACCGCGGCGGCTTCGGCGGCGGCGGTGGTGGGCGCGGCTTCGGCGGCGGTGGCGGCGGCTATGGTGGCGGCGGCGGTTTCGGTGGCGGCGGTGGCGGCTTCCGTGGCGGCGGCGGTGGTGGCTTCGGCGGCGGCCGTGGCGGCGGCATGCCCCCGCAGGTCGTCGGCGAGGGCACCGGCGTGGTCAAGTTCTTCAACGCGCAGAAGGGCTTCGGCTTCGTCGTGCGCGATGACGGCGGCGAGGACGTGTTCGTCCACATCTCGGCGGTCGAGCAGGCCGGCCTGAGCGGGCTGGCCGAGGGGCAGCCGCTGGGCTTCACGCTCGTCGATCGTGGCGGTCGCATCTCGGCGACCGACCTCAAGATCGAGGGCGAGCCGATGGCGGTTCAGGAGCGCGCACCGCGTGACGGCGGCTTCGGCGGTCGTGACGGGGGCCGCGATGCGGGCCGCGGCGCGCCGCAGCGCCAGCTGACCGGCGAGAAGGCGACCGGCACCGTCAAGTTCTTCAACGCGATGAAGGGCTTCGGCTTCATTCAGCGCGACGACGGCCAGCCCGATGCGTTCGTCCACATCTCGGCCGTCGAGCGCGCCGGGATGCCGACCCTGAACGAGGGCGACCGCCTGAGCTTCGAGATCGAGGTCGATCGCCGCGGCAAGTATGCGGCGGTGAACCTGGAATCGAACCAGGGCTGATCGTCCTCCGATCGGTGGGAATGCGGCCCGCCCGGCGATTGCCGGGCGGGCCGTTTTCATGTTGGAGCGCTCGGGGTGGGGAGCTGCGACGACCTCATTCCTTTCGAACATATATAAGGCGTGCGATGTCTCGTGTCCGGACGATGCCGGACGAGTGAACGTCGAACCCGACATGGTATCGAGCCGCTGGCACGTGGCGTCGCCTCGTTGCCGGCGACGGCGGGACGCTGGCAAAATGGGTGCGACATCGCCGCGTCCACGCCGTGCGCATGCGCAGGCAGGAGCCCAGGGCCAGGCAGAGCCACGACTTGTGGGACGCGCAACCCTGGGCTCCTCGCCTGCGCGGGAGCACGGCGTGGCCTGTGGCAGAGGTCTCCCAACAGCCGAGGCCCAACCACAAGCGGATTCTTCCACCAACCCGTCGTCGATCTGCTCCGTCCCGCCGGACAGAACCCTTACGATCCGCGATAAGACGCCGAATGGGCCCCGTCACGATATGGGCACGACCGCCCGCCGGCTGCATCACGGGCGACCTGTCGGTCGATGCCCTCGATCGCACGCCGGGGAGCCGCGGTCGGCGCGCCAAGCGTCGAATCCTGTCTCCACCTGACCTTGGCCCTCCCCTACGTTCCCGAGCTCGAACGAAGGCTGTGTCGTCCATGGATCAAGCGGAGGATATCGGCTTCCAAGCACGGCCATGGACGTAGAGTGGCTCCCATACCGTTTTCTCGCGAGCCGCGGGTGGCGATGCGCCAAGCCCGTGCCGGATGTCGAGGCGTCCGGTCCCCGCCGCGCGCAACTTGCCCCGGTCGCTCGCCGGGCGTAGCGCGACACGGATGATGCGCTGGTCGATAATTCCGTTGCTGGCGTTTGCCGGCTCCGTCGCGGCGGTGCCGCAGGCTGCGCCCGTGGCAGAGGATGCCGCGCCGCGGCCACCGCTGATCGTTCCGATCGTCGTCGCCCGCTACCCGCACGACACCAACGCCTTCACCGAAGGGCTGCTCTGGGACCGCGACGCGCTGGTGGAGAGCGTTGGGCTGGAGGGCCGGTCCGACGTCCGTCGTGTCGATCTGACGACCGGGAAGGTGCAGCGCCGCGCGGCAATCCCCGCCGCCCAGTTCGGCGAGGGCGTGGCCGCGTGGCGCGGCGAGCTGGTCAGCCTCACCTGGCACGACGGTATCGCGCACCGCTGGGACGCGCGCACGCTCAAGTCGCGCGGTATGCTGCGGTATTCGGGCGAGGGGTGGGGGCTGGCGAGCGATACCGCCGGCTTCGTACGTTCCGATGGCAGCGCGACGCTGACCTTCCACGATCCGGCGACGATGGCGGTGCGCCGCACGTTGCGGGTGACGATCGCGGGGCGGCCGCTGACCCAGCTGAACGAGCTGGAGGTGGTGGACGGGACCATCCTCGCCAACGTCTGGCACCAGCCCTTCATCGTCCGGATCGATCCCGCGTCCGGGCGGGTGACGGGCGTCGTCGACCTGCGCGCGATCCTGGCGGAGACCGGGGTGACCGATAGCGAATCGGTGGCCAACGGCATCGCCTGGGACGCGGCCCGGCGGCGGTTGTTCGTGACGGGCAAGCGCTGGCCGACGCTGTTCGAGATCCGCCTGCCGTCCTGAGACGAAAAAAGACCCGGTACGTCGCCGTACCGGGCCAGAGTGCGTTCGCAGGAGGAACCCGTGGGGCGCCGGCGGACCGTCCCGCCGGCGCGATCTCGTCAAGAATTGTAGGCGCGCTCGCCGTGTTCGCCGAGGTCGAGGCCTTCGCGCTCGACGTCCGCGCTGACGCGCAGGCCGGTCACGGCCTTGGCGATGAAGGTGGCGATCACGGTGCCGATCGCGGCCCAGATGATGGTGGTGACGACCGCGATGAGCTGCGTCGTCAGCTGGTGGCCGATCGCATAGTCGGGCTTGCCCGGGCCGCCCAGCGACGGAGCATAGACGATCGCGGTGCCGATCGCGCCGACGATGCCGCCCACGCCGTGGACGCCGAAGGCGTCGAGCGCGTCGTCATAGCCCAGCTTCGGCTTCAGCACGGACACGGCGTAGAAGCAGATGATCGAGGCGACCGCGCCCAGGACGATCGCGCCGAACGGGCCGGAATTGCCCGCCGCCGGCGTGACCGCGACCAGCCCGGCGATGATGCCCGAGCAGAAGCCGAGCGCCGAACCCTTGTGGCCGTTGAGACGCTCGGCGAGCATCCAGAACAGGCCCCCGGCGGCGGTGGCGACGAAGGTGTTGATCATCGCCAGCGCGGCGGAGCCGTTGGCCTCCAGCGCCGAGCCCGCGTTGAAGCCGAACCAGCCGACCCACAGCAGCCCGGTGCCGACGCCCGTCAGCGTCAGCGAGTGCGGCACGATCCGCTCGGTCGGATAGCCCAGGCGCTTGCCCAGGATCAGCGACGCGACCAGCGCGGAGACGCCGGCGTTGATGTGCACCACGGTGCCGCCGGCGAAGTCGAGCGCGCCCATCTTGAAGAAGAGCCCGCCCGATGCCCACACCATGTGCGCGATCGGGAAGTAGACGATCGTCAGCCACACCGCGCCGAACACCATGACCGCGGAGAACTTCATCCGCTCGACCACCGATCCCAGCACCAGCGCGATGGTGATCGCCGCAAAGGTCATCTGGAAGCAGACGAAGACATATTCGGGAATGCCGACGCCGGCGGTGAAGGTCGCGGCGACCGAGTCCGGCGTGATGCCCGCGAGAAACGCCTTGCCGAAGCCGGAGATGATGTCGTTGCCGCCGTCGCCGAACGCCATGGTATAGCCGTACATGACCCAGATCAGCATCGCGAGGCACGCGACAGCGCCGATCTGCGTCATCGTGGACAGCATGTTCTTCGCGCGGGTGAGGCCGCCGTAGAACAGCGCCAGGCCGGGGACGATCATCATCGTCACCAGCACGGTCGACACCAGCATCCAGGCGGTATCGCCCTTGTTCACCACCAGCGCGGGCGCGGGCGCCTGTGCCCAGGCGGGTGCCGCAGACAGCGCGGTCAGCGCGATCGCCGCGCCACCGCCAGCCAGTTTGGACAGTCTCATCATCTCACCCCCCTCAGAGTGCGGTATCGTCGGTTTCGCCGGTGCGGATGCGAACCGCCTGCCCGACATCCAGCACGAAGATCTTGCCATCGCCGATCGCGCCCGTGTTCGCGGCGGCCTGTACGGCCTCGACCACGCGGTCCGCGACATCGCTGGCGCAGACGACCTCGATCTTGATCTTCGGCACCATGTTGGTGCTGTACTCGGCGCCGCGGTAGATTTCGGTCTGGCCCTTCTGCCGACCGAAGCCCTTCACCTCCGACACCGTCATCCCCGCCACGCCGACCGTGGTCAGCGCCTCGCGCACCTCGTCGAGCTTGAACGGTTTGATGATGGCAATGACCAGTTTCATCGCGCCCCCTTCCGAATGATCCGAAAAGACGCTCCGCAAGCGGCGTGCCAATCGCCATCCAAGGGGGAGGCTTGCGGCGGAGCCGGCGCGCCAATCACTAACGCAAGGTAAAAATTGTGCAGCGCGGAACGACTGCCCGATTTTCAGGCAGTGCCGGCAATCGCCCGAGCCGCGTCGAGGTCGTCCTCGTCCACCATCACCCGGACCGGGATCAGAAGCCAGCTGCCGTCGGCGATCGACGCCCCGCCATCGAAGGCGAGCGCGGGGATGCCGTCCGCTTCCAGCCGCGCGACCAGGATGTTGGCGAGGTTGCGGTCGTAGCGCCCCAGTTCGACCAGTGCCATCACGCGACCGACGCGGGGGGCGGCACGGTCGGGTTTCGCACGGGCAGGCCATCGATGCTGTGCGTGCGCACCGCATATTTGGCGAAGCGCGTCGCGTCGCCGTGCTTCTCGTGATAGGTCGAAAGCGTCTCGCGTCCGCGCTCGAACGCCATGTGCGGCACGCCCCAGCCGCACGACGTCTGCACCTGATCGACCGCGATGACGAAAATCTGGCGCGTGCCCGGCAGCAGCGTGAAGCGCGGCGCCAAGGTCGCCCATTCGTCGTCCTGCGGCAGCACCGGGCGCCCGCTGCCGTAGATGCGGAGGATCAGCGCGGGATTGTCGAAGGCGCAGAACATGATCGTGATGCGCCCGTCGGCGAGCAGGTGCGCGTTGGTTTCGTTGCCCGAGCCCGCGACGTCGAGATAGGCGACGGTGGCGTCGTCGAGCACGCGGAAGCTGTCCATCCCCTTGGGGCTGAGGTTGACGCGCGCGCCCTCCGCCGCCGTCGCGACGAAGAACACCGGCTGCCTCGCGACGAAGGCGCGGTGGCCGGTGGTGAGGGCGGGGAAGAACTCCATGATGCGCTCCGTTGAAGCGCATGGGGATGCGCATAACTATCACGCATGAAACACGGACCGATCAGGTCCGGCAAGCGAAAGTCCGTCAATCTGTCGATCGACACGGGCGTCGTCGCCGCGGCGCGTGCTGCCGGACTGAATCTTTCGCAAATCAGTGAGGACGCGATTCTCTGCGCCACCAAGGTGGAGCAGGAGCGGCGTTGGCGAGAGGAGAACGCGCCGAAGATCGAGGCATGGAACCGTTGGTATGAAGAGAACGGTCACCCGCTGGAGAAATACAAGGCGTGGTGAGGGCGCAATTCGACGTCTATCGCCTCGCCGATCGGACGCTGGTCGTAGACGTTCAATCTCCGCTCGCCTCCGTGCATGCGACGCGCCTCGTCATCCCCTTGATCGCCATGAAGGACGCGACGCCCTCCGTATCGCGTCTCGACCCTCACGTCGGCATCGACGGCAAGCCGTGGGTTCTGGCTACCCATTTCGCGACCACGGTCGATGCAAAAGCCCTGACCGTCCCGGTGGCCTCGCTCGCGCATGAGGAACGGGCGATCAAAGGGGCTTTGGACTTTCTCATCAACGGCTTCTAAGCCGGCCTAGGCCGCCGTCCCGCCCACCGTCAGCCCGCCGACCAGCAGGGTCGGCTGGCCCACGCCCGCGGGCACGCTCTGCCCGCCCTTGCCGCAGACGCCGATGCCCTCGTCCAGCGCGAAGTCGTGGCCGACGCCCTGCACCTTGGTGAGTACGCTGGGGCCGTCGCCGATCAGCGTCGCGCCCTTGATCGGCGCGCCGATCTTCCCGTCCTCGACCAGATAGGCCTCGGTGCAGGAAAAGACGAACTTGCCCGAGACGATGTCGACCTGCCCGCCGCCGAACGACTTGGCGAAGATGCCCCTCTTCACGCGGGCGAGCAGCTCGGCGGGGTCGTCCTGCCCGGCCTTCATGAAGGTGTTGGTCATCCGCGGCATGGGCGCGTGGGCATAGCTTTCGCGGCGTCCGTTGCCGGTCGGCTCCACCCCCATCAGCCGCGCGTTCAGGCGGTCCTGCATATAGCCCCTGAGGAAGCCGTCCTCGATCAGGATCGTCTCGCGCGTCGGCGTGCCCTCGTCGTCGATCGTCAGGCTGCCGCGGCGGTCGGCGATCGCGCCGTCGTCCACGACCGTGACGCCGCGCGCCGCGACCTGCTCGCCGATCCGACCCGAGAAGGCGGATGTGCCCTTGCGGTTGAAGTCGCCCTCCAGCCCGTGGCCGATCGCCTCGTGCAGCAGCACGCCGGGCCAGCCCGGCCCGAGCAGCACGGTCATCTCGCCCGCGGGCGCATCGACCGCGTCGAGGTTGACCAGCGCCTGCGCCAGCGCCTCGTCGATGCCGCGGTTCCAGGTGGCCGGGTCGAACAGCCGGTCGTAGAGATAGCGTCCGCCGATCCCGAACGACCCGGTTTCGCGACGGCCGTTGGCTTCGGCGACGATCGAGATGTTCAGGCGGACCAGCGGGCGCACGTCGGTGACGACGAAGCCGTCGGGGCGGACCACCTCGACCACGCTCCACGTGCCCGACAGACCCACCGACACCTGCGCCACGCGCGGATCGCGCGCGCGCGCGGCCGCGTCGATCGTCTGGCACAGGTTCACCTTGTCGGCGAAGGGGATGAGGTCGAGCGGATCGGCATCGGTGTAGAGCCGCGTATTGGTGCGCACCGGGGGCGCGGCCTTCGGCTGCGCGGAGGGGTCGATCAGCGCCATCGTCTCGCCGGCACGGCGGATCGCGGCCTCCGACAGCTCGTTGGCATGCGCGAAGGCGGTCATCTCGCCCGACACCGCGCGCAGCCCGAAGCCGGCATTGGTATCGTAGCTGGCGGTCTTCAGACGACCGTCGTCGAACCCGAACGCCTCCGCCTTGCGATATTGCAGGAACAGCTCGCCGTCGTCGGCCTTGGCCAGCACCGACGCGGTCAGGCGCAGCGCCGCCTCTGGGTCGAGCGCATCGCGATAGAGGAAGGAGCGGGGATCGGTCATGTGCGCCAAGATAGGCGCGTACCGCCCCGGATACTACTGCGGGCTCGAACCCTCGGAGATGTCGGGCAGCGTGGCGGGGTCGACGCCGTCCGCCGCGCCGCCGATCAGCACGAAGCGGCGGTCGCAATAGCCGCAGTCGATATAGCCGTGCTCGTCGATCTGGAGCCAGACGCGGGGATGGCCCAGCGCGGCGCCGCCGGGAATATCGGTCGCACCGTCGCAGGCGACGCGGGGTTGCGAGACGCGGATGACTTCGGGCGGCGGCAGCATGGCGCAGCGATTAGCAAGCGATGATCGATGCGACAATCCTTCGCGAGAGGATTGGCATCATACCGGCAGCGGCCTACGTCGGAGCCATGACCGACGCCGCGATCGCCATCCACGACCTGTGCAAGACCTATCAGGGGGGCAAGCGCGCGCTGGACGGCGTGTCGTTCGACGTGCCGCGCGGCAGCATCTTCGGGCTGCTCGGCCCCAACGGCGCGGGAAAGTCGACGCTCATCAACATCCTGGCCGGGCTGGTGAACAAGACCTGCGGCCATGCCTCGATCTGGGGCTTCGACATCGACGAGCATCCGCGCAATGCCAAGGCGTCGATCGGGATCGTCAACCAGGAGATCCTGTTCGACCCGTTCTTCACCCCGATCGAGACGCTGGAGATCCAGGCGGGGCTGTACGGGGTCCCCAGGGCGCAGCGGCGGTCGATGGAGCTGCTGCGCGCGGTGCATCTGGAGGACAAGGCCAAGGCGTATGCGCGCACGCTGTCGGGGGGCATGAAGCGGCGCCTGATGGTGGCCAAGGCGATGGTCCACTCGCCGCCCGTGCTGGTGCTGGACGAGCCGACCGCGGGCGTCGACATCGAGCTGCGCCAGCAACTCTGGAGCTATGTCCGCAGCCTCAACGACGCCGGGGTCACGGTGGTGCTGACGACGCACTATCTGGAGGAGGCGGAGGAGCTGTGCGACCGCATCGCGATCATCAATCACGGCCGCGTCGTCGCCAACGAGCCGACGCGCGAGCTGCTGGGCAAGGCGCAGGAGAAGATCGTCTCGGTCACCGTCGACCGTGACGTCGACAGCCCGCCGCGCGCGATCTGCTTCGACAAGGTGGTGCTGAAGGGCACGCGCGTGCTGGAGATCACCTATTCGAAGGACCGGGTGAACGCGGGCGAGGTGCTGGGCGCGGTGCAGGCCAGCGGGCTGGGCATCGTCGACGTCTCGACCAAGGAGGCCGATCTGGAGGACGTGTTCCTCAGCCTGACGCGCGGCGCGGCATGAGCGATGTCCTGATCGTCGGCTCGGGCGCGGCGGGGCTGACCGCGGCGCTGAACCTGGCGGATCGCTTCAAGGTCACGGTGCTGGCGAAGGGCGCGCTGAACGACGGGTCGACCGCCTGGGCGCAGGGCGGGATCGCCGCGGTGCTGGAGCCGGGCGACACGTTCGAGAATCACGTCAGCGACACGATGGTCGCGGGGGCGGGGCTCAACGACCGCGCGACGGTGGAGTTCGTGGTCGAGCGCGCGCCCGCCGCGATCGAGCGGCTGCAGCAGCTCGGCGTCCCCTTCGCGCAGGAGGCGGGGGCGCTCCACCTGACGCGCGAGGGCGGGCATTCGCACCGCCGCATCGTGCATGTCGCCGATGCCACCGGCTGGGCGGTGCAGGAGGCGTTGCAGAAGGCCGCGGAGGCGCACCCCAACGTCACGCTGGTGCCCGATCAGGTGGCGATCGATCTCGCCACCAGCCGGCACGAGGAGCGCTATTCGGGCGCGGGCAACGTCTGGGGCGTCTATGCGATCGACCGGCGGACGGGGCGGGTGAACCTGCATACCGCGCGCGCCACGGTGCTGGCGACCGGCGGGGCGGGACGGACGTACCTGTTCTCCACCGCGCCGCGCGGGGCGACCGGCGACGGGATCGCGATGGCGTGGCGCGCGGGCGCCCGCGTGTCGAACATGGAATTCATGCAGTTCCACCCGACCTGCCTCTACCATCTGGAGGTCAAGAACTTCCTCATCACCGAGGCGGTGCGCGGGGAGGGCGGGCGGCTCATCAACCCGGTGACCGGCAAGCGCTTCATGCCCTATTACGACGAGCGGCTCGAACTGGCGCCGCGCGACGTCGTGGCGCGCGCGATCGACGCCGAGATCAAGCGCTACGGACTCGACTACGTCCATCTCGACATCAGTCACCAGCCCGCGGACTTCGTGCGCGCACACTTCCCCAACATCCACGAGAAGCTGCTGGGGCTGGGGATCGACATGACGGCCTCGCCGATCCCGGTGGTGCCCGCGCAGCATTACACCTGCGGCGGGGTGGTGGTGGACCGCGACGGGCGCACCGACCTGCCCGGCCTGTATGCCGCGGGCGAGTGTACGCAATCGGGGCTGCACGGCGCCAACCGCCTGGCGTCGAACTCGCTGCTGGAATGCTTCGTCTTCGGCGAGGCGGCGGCGCGGCATATCGCGGCGCATTGGGATATGCTGCCCGCGGTGCCCGCGATCCGCGCGTGGGACGAAAGCCGCGTGACCGATTCCGACGAGGAAGTGGTCATCAAGCAGAACTGGACCGAGATCCGCCGTTTCATGTGGAATTACGTCGGCATCGTGCGCACCACGAAGCGGCTGGAGCGCGCCAAGCACCGCATCGACCTGCTGCGCTCCGAGATCGAGGATTATTACGGCCATTTCCGCGTCACCCCGGACCTGATCGAACTGCGCAACCTGCTCCAGACCGCGGACCTCATCGTACGCTCCGCGCTGCACCGCAAGGAAAGCCGCGGGCTGCATTATACGCTCGACTATCCCGACGCGGTCGATCCGCCGGTCGATACCGTGCTGGTGCCGTGACGCGCGCGCAAACCGCCTCCGGATCAATGCCTTCGCGATGACGGGCGAGGTCGTCACCATTCGTCGTGCGGGCGCACGCAGTCGTCGCAGCGGGCGACTCGGCGGGATTGTCAGCACCGCTCCCGCCGCGACAGGGTCGCCGCCAGCAGGGGTGGTGACCGACGACATGAACAGCAGGACTCTCGGCCATCGCACGGCCATCATCGCGGGATCGCTGCTGATCGCCGGATGCGGCGCGGGGGCGGGCTCCGCGCTGATCCCCGCCCCGCCGCCGCCGCCTCTGGTATCGGTCCAGCTGCCGCCGCCGCCGGTCGCGACCCGGCCGGCGATGCCGCCGCGGGCGCTCCAGTCGCGCATCGACATGCTGATCCGCGATTTCGGCGGCAAGGCCGGGGCGGCGATCCGCTCGGTCGACGAAGGCTGGGTGGTGTCGAGCGGCGGCGACCTGTCGCTGCCGCAGCAGAGCGTCAGCAAATTGTGGGTCGCGATGACCGTCTTCTCGCAGCGCGACGCGGGGCGGCTGACGCTCGATACGCCGGTGCTGGTGACGCGCGGCGACCTGACGCTGTTCCACCAGCCGATCGCCTCGCTGGTGAAGGGTACGGGGTATCCGACGACGATCGGCGGGCTGCTGACGCGCGCGCTGACGCAGAGCGACAACACCGCCAACGACCGGCTGCTGCAATATGTCGGCGGCCCCGCCGCGGTGCGGCGCTTCCTGGCGGCGAAGGACATCACCGGCATCCGCTTCGGCCCCGGCGAGCGGCTGCTCCAGAGCGGCACCGCCGGGCTGACCTGGACCCAGTCGATGAGCCTGGGGCGCGGGTTCGAGGCGGCGCGCGCGCGGCTCGCGCCCGAGGTGCGGCAGGCGGCGATGCAGCGCTACATCGACAATCCCCCCGACGGCGCGACGCCCAAGGGGATGACCGATGCGCTCGCCCGGCTGGCGCGCGGCGAGTTGCTGAGCGAGACCTCGACCCGCATCCTGATCGATACGATGACCGCGTCGCGCACCGGCCACGCGCGATTGCGCGCCGCGACCCCCGCGGGCTGGTCGCTGGCGCACAAGACCGGCACCGGGCAGGAACTGGGACGGCGCAACGCCGGGTTCAACGACGTCGGCATCCTGACCGCGCCCGACGGGCGGCGCTACGCGATCGCGGTGATGATCGGCGATACCACCCGCCCGATGCGCGAGCGCCAGCAACTGATCCAGAACGTCTGCGCCGCGCTGACCGGCGCGCAGCCGCGCAGCGGCGTGAGCGAGGCGGACGAGACGACGGAGTGACCTCGTCGCCCCGGCCCGGGGGCCGGGTGGCGAGGGCGGCACGCTAATCGGTTTCGCCCCCGCGCGATTCCCGGTAGGGCAGCGGCCATGCCGCACCTCTATCTCGTCGACGGATCGGGCTATATCTTCCGGGCCTATCACCGTCTGCCGCCGCTCACGAACAAGCATGGCGAGCCGGTGGGCGCCGTCTACGGCTATACCGCGATGCTGTGGAAGCTGGCGGATCAGTTGCACCGGGCGGACGGGCCGACGCACATGGCGGTCATCCTCGACAAGTCGAGCAAGACGTTCCGCAACGAGCTGTACGACCAGTACAAGGCGCATCGCCCGCCGCCGCCCGAGGATCTCGTCCCGCAATTCCCGATGATCCGCGACGCGACGCGCGCGTTCAGCCTGCCCTGCATCGAGACCGAGGGGCTGGAGGCGGACGACATCATCGCCTGCTACACCCAGGCCGCGCTGGCGCAGGGGTGGCAGGTGACGATCGTCAGCTCCGACAAGGACCTGATGCAGCTGATGACCGATCCGTCGGTCGACATGCTCGATACGATGAACAACCGTACGCTCGGGCCGGAGTATGTGGTCGAGAAGTTCGGCGTCGGCCCGGAGAAGCTCGGCGACGTGCTCGCGCTGATGGGCGACAGCGTCGACAACGTGCCGGGCGTGCCGGGTGTCGGGCCGAAGACCGCGGCCAAGCTGATCGGCGAGCATGGCGATCTGGAGGCGGTGCTCGCCGCCGCGCCCGGGATGAAGAAGGGCAAGCTGCGCGACAATCTGATCGAGCACGCGGAAAACGCGCGGCTGTCGAAGGTGCTGGTGACGCTGAAGTGCGACGCCCCGCTGCCCCAGCCGCTCGACGAACTGGCGTTGCAGGGTATCCCCGATGCGCCGCTGCGCGCGTTCCTGGAGCACCACGGCTTCCGCACGCTCCTCTCGCGGCTGGAACAGGTCGCCGATGCGCCACAGCCCGCGGCGGTGGGCGTGCCCGAGCAGGAGGACGAACCCTGCAACCACGACGGCTATGAGACGGTGGTGGACGAACCGGCGCTCGACCGCTGGATCACGGTTGCGCGGCACCAGGGGTTCGTCGCGATCGATACCGAGACCACGGGCAAGGACCCGATGACCGCCGATCTGGTCGGCGTCTCGCTGGCGTTGCACCCGAACCTGGCCTGCTACATCCCGCTCGCGCACGGCGGGACCGACATGTTCGCCGAAAGGCCGGTGCAGCTGGACAAGGCGGTGGCGCTGGCGAAGCTGAAGCCGCTGCTGGAGGACCCGGGCGTCCTGAAGATCGGGCATAATCTCAAATACGATCTGATCGTGCTGGCGCGGCAGGGTGTCGAGGTCGCGCCCTATGACGATACGATCGTGCTCAGCTTCGATCTCGACGCCGGCTTGCACGGGCACGGCATGGACGAACTGGCGGCGACGCATCTGTCGCACAGCTGCATCGCGTACAAGGACGTGGTCGGCACGGGCAAGAAGGCGCTCGGCTTTCACGAGGTCGATCTGAAGGCGGCGACCCGCTACGCCGCGGAGGATGCGGACGTGACCCTCAGGCTGTGGCGGCGCTTCCGCGCGCGGCTGCCGGTGGAGGGGGCGACCCGCGTCTACGAGATGGTCGACCGCGCCCTGCCCGCGGTGGTGGCGCGGATGGAGCGGCACGGGATCAGGGTCGACGCCGCGAAGCTGGCGCAGCTCTCCGACGATTTCTCGACGCAGATCGGCGCGCTGGAGGGGGTCATCCACGATCTCGCCGGGGGGCCGTTCACGATCGGCAGCCCCAAGCAGCTGGGCGACGTGCTGTTCGAGCGCATGGGGCTGAAGGGCGGGCGCAAGGGCAAGAGCGGGGTCTATTCGACCGACGTCAATGAAATGGAGCGGCTCGCCGCCGACAAGGATTCGCCGGGTGCGCAGATCGCCGCGCGCGTGCTCGACTGGCGCCAGCTGACCAAGCTGAAGAACACCTATACCGACGCGTTGCAGGAACAGATCAATCCCGCCACCGGCCGCGTCCACACCAGCTATTCGCTGACCGGCGCGCAGACCGGGCGGCTGTCCTCGACCGATCCGAACCTGCAGAACATCCCGATCCGCACCGAAACGGGGCGGCAGATCCGCGACGCCTTCGTCGCGGACGCGGGCAACGTCATCCTGGCGGCGGACTATTCGCAGATCGAGCTGCGGCTGGCCGCGCACATGGCCGACGTACCGCAGCTGAAGGAGGCGTTCGCGCGCGGAGACGACATCCACAGCATGACCGCGCAGGAACTGTTCGGCGAGGTCAATCGCGACACGCGCGGCCGCGCCAAGACGATCAACTTCGCGATCCTCTACGGCATCAGCCGCTGGGGACTGGCCGGCCGGCTCGACGTCACCGCGGACGAGGCGCAGGGGATGATCGACCGCTATTTCGATCGCTTCCCCGGCATCCGCGACTATATCCACAGCACCACGCAATTCGTGCGCGAGCGCGGGTTCACGCAGACCCTGTTCGGCCGCAAGACGCACTTCCCGCGCATCCGCAGCAAGGTGCAGCACGAGCGGCAGGGCGCCGAGCGCGCCGCGATCAACGCCCCGATCCAGGGCACGTCCGCGGACATCATCAAGCGTGCGATGGCGCGCATGGAACCGGCGCTGGCGGCGGCCGGCCTTTCGCACGTCCGCATGCTGCTCCAGGTCCACGACGAACTCGTCTTCGAACTGCCCGAGGCGGACGTGGCGGCGGCGACGCCGGTGATCGAGCGCGTCATGGCGACCGCGGCGGAGCCCGCGGTGGTCCTCGACGTGCCGCTGGCGGTGGAGATCGGCACCGGCAAGAGCTGGGGCGCCGCACATTGAGCGAGAAGCGCGATATCGCGCAGCTGGCGAAGGGCGGACGAACCAACATGGCGGGGTTCATCCTGCGCCTCGCCGCGCGGTTGCCGTTCCTCTTCATCGCCGGGCACATCTACGGCCCGGCGCTGGTCGGTCGCTTCGCGCTGGCGGTGGTGGTGGTGGAGCTCGCCGCGCTGCTCGCCACGCTGGGGCTGAAGCGCGGGCTGGCGCAGGCGCTGGCGACGACGACGCGACCCCACGCGCATGTCGTGTGGGACGGGATGGTGGTCGCGGGGCTGCTGTCGCTCGCCGCCAGCGTGGTGCTGTGGACCTTTCCGCAGGTGATGTACGCCAATACGCAGGTGACCGGGCTGGACCGCTACCTGCCGCTCGTCATCCTGGCCGTGGCGTGGTCCGACGTCAGCCTGGCCGCGCTGGCCTATCGCCACGATGTGAAGGCGGCGGTGACCGCGCGCGCGATCGTGGAGCCGTGGACCATCTCGGGCGCGGCCTGGGCCTTCAGCTTCTTCACGATCAAGGACGGGTTGGTGCTGTCCTATGTCGCGTCGATGGTCGCGGCGCTGATCGCGTCGATCGTGCCCTTCGTGCGCAGCTACGGCCTGCCGCAGGGCTGGTCGCCGCGGGTGCGCGAGATCCTGTCGCTGGCGCGCGACAACGCGCCGCTCGCCGGGGCGGACGCGCTGGAATGGTCGATGCGCAACGTCGACCGCTTCATCCTGGGGCTGATGTTCGCGCCCAAGGTCGTCGGCATCTATTACATGGCGCAGCAGGTCGCGACGCTGCCGGGCAAGCTGAAGACCAGCTTCGACCCGATCCTGGGCCCGGTCATCACGCGCAGCCTGGCGGAGAACGACCGCGCCGCGGTCGCCAACCAGGTGCGGCAGGTGGCGTTCTGGATCATGGCGGCGCAGGGCGGGCTGGCGCTGATGGGGGCGATCCCGGCGACGTCGGTGATGACGGTATTGGGGCCGCAGTTCGTCGCGGGCAGTGCCGCGCTCGCCTTCCTGCTGGCCGCGGAGGTGCTGGCGTCGCCCGGCGCGACCGCGGAATCGGCGCTGGTCTATATCGCGCGGCACCGCAACCTGATGGTGTCCGCGGCGGCGCTGGCGTTCCAGATCGGGCTCAGCGTGGCGCTGGTCCTGGCGATGCGCGCGCTCGGCTGGCCGCTGGAATGGCAGGCGGCGGGGCCCGCGATCGCGCTGATGACCGCGCTGGGCGTGATGTCGGTGGTGAAGGCGCGGCTGTTGGGGCGGATGCTGTCGGCGCCGGTGTCGCCGGTGCGCGGTTCGCTGCTGGTGGCGCTGGCGGTGGCGGGTGGACTGGGCTGGGCGGCGACGCATCTGCTGCCGCTGTCGAGCGGGCTGCGGCTGCTGATCGGGCTACCGCTGATCGCGGGCAGCTACGTATTGCTGCTGTGGAAGTTCGCGCTGGCGCCCGCGGATCGTGCGCTGTTCCGCCGCGTGCCGCGCGCGGAGGAAGCGACGCTGGCGAACGAGGGCAGCCTGACGCGCTGAGGTGGCATGCCAGGCCGCGAGCGCGGTGTGTCGGGATCCCCGCCCACGCGGGATGACGAACGAGGGGGTCTATTCCGCCGCGCGCGCCTCCGGCGCATCGACGTCCGACGGCAGCGCCCAGTGCATGTCGCTCTTGCCCAGGACGCGCCCGTCGTGGCTGAGCACCGCGACCTCGCGGATCGGGCGGCCGTCGCGCACGTCGACCAGGATCGGGAAGGCGGGGCAGCCGGTTTCCCACCGTTCGCCCCATTGCCGCAACGCGACCATCGTCGGCAGCAGCGCAAAGCCCTTGTCGGTCAAATTGTAGACGATCTTGCGGCGATCCTCGGGCACCGACGACCGCTCCATGATGCCGTGCTCGACGAAGCGCGCCAGCCGGTTGGCCAGGATGTTGCGCGCGATGCCCAGCTCCTGCTGGAATTCCTCGAAATGGTGCAGGCCGTTGAACGCCGCCCGCAGGATCAGGAACGCCCAGCGCTCGCCCATCGACTCCAACGCCGCCGGCAAGCTGCACTCGGCCAGATTTTCACGCACGTTTCCCACGCGACAAGTCTCCTGCCGAACGGGCATCGGCGTCAACCTCTTTGCACGCCCGGTCCGGAATTGTAGAAAATAAGTTTCGTTTGGCTACTCGCAAGTGCGAGTTTCCTCTTGCAACTCGCAACCGCAACATCTAGGTAGCGATCAGCAACTCAACAGGGAATCGTCCGATGCTTCGTGCCGTCATCTCCGCGATCGTCGCCTCCGCCGCCACGCTGGCCGCCGCCGGTGTCCAGGCGCAGCCTGCCGGTGCCTATTACGTCGCCACCCCGGCCGCAGCGCCGACGAAGGCCCGCTTCATCACCCGCTCGACCGCATGGCACGTCGACAATGGCGCGCTGGTCGCCGCCCGCGCGCCGGAGCGCGACGCCATCCTGTGCCAGCTGCTGGCGCGCGACGTCGGCGGGCTGACCGCCTTCTCGGCGGGGGGCAAGACCTTCGATGCGGCGCAGCTGGGCGCCTGCAACGCCAAGGCTGGGATCACCGCGCCGACGATGGCGAACAACTGAGCCTTTTCCGTCCCCTCTGACGGGAGAATCTGGCCCCCGCCGCAACTCCCGCGGCGGGGGCCAATTTTTTGTGTCTCGCGTGTTGCAATGCGGCGGTCGATGGAAGCATCTTATGGCCGTGCTGAGACAGTATGAACTGGTCGACCGGGTACTCGACTACGATCCGGGCGCCGACGAGGCGATGCTCAACCGCGCCTACGTCTTCTCCGTCAACGCGCACGGGACGCAGAAGCGTGCCAGCGGCGATCCCTATTTCAGCCACCCGATCGAGGTGGCGGGCATCCTGACCGAGCTTCACCTCGACGACGAGACGATCGCGACCGCGATCCTGCACGACACGGTCGAGGATACGGTCGCCACGTCGGAGGAGATCGAGCGCATCTTCGGCGCCAATGTCGCGCGGCTGGTCGACGGCGTGACGAAGCTCAGCAAGATCGAGGCGCAGACCGAGAACGAGCGCGCGGCGGAAAACCTGCGCAAGTTCCTGATGGCGATGTCGGGCGATATCCGCGTGCTGCTGGTGAAGCTGGCCGACCGGCTGCACAACATGCGCACGCTCCATCACATCCCGAAGCCGGAGAAGCGCCGCCGCATTGCGCGCGAGACGATGGATATCTACGCCCCGCTCGCCGAGCGGATCGGCATGTACGAATTCATGAAGGAGATGCAGACGCTCGCCTTCGCGCAGCTGGAGCCCGAGGCGTACGAATCGATCACGCGCCGGCTGGAGCAGCTGAAGGAAGGCTCCGGCGGGGACCGCATCGCGAAGATCGGCTCGGGGCTGAAGCTGCTGCTGTCGCGCGGGCGGATCGATGCGCAGGTGTCGGGGCGGGAGAAGCATCCCTATTCGATCTGGCGCAAGATGCAGGAGCGCCACATCAGCTTCGAGCAGCTGTCCGATATCATGGCGTTCCGCGCGATCGTGCCCACGGAGGAGGATTGCTACCGCGCGCTGGGCATCATCCACCGGCGCTGGCCGATGGTGCCGGGACGGTTCAAGGATTATATCTCGACGCCCAAGCGCAACGGCTATCGCTCGCTCCACACCAGCGTCATCCACGCCGAGAATCGCCGCATCGAGATCCAGATCCGCACGCCCGAGATGCACGCCGAGGCGGAATTCGGCCTCGCCGCGCACTGGGCCTACAAGCAGTCCGTCACCGCGGAGGTGACGGAGCGACCGGACAAGCCGGACAAGGCCCCGATCACCGGACGCGACACGCCGGGCGACACGCGGCTGCGCCCCGACGCGCAGCACGGCTGGATCGCCGATCTGGTCGAGATCCTGGATACCGCCGCGACGCCCGAGGAACTGCTCGAGCATACCAGGATCGCGATGTATCAGGATCGCATCTTCGCCTTCACCCCCAAAGGCGAGCTGATCCAGTTGCCCAAGGGCGCGACGCCGATCGACTTCGCCTATGCGGTCCATACCGATCTGGGCGATCAGGCGGTCGGCGCGAAGGTCAACGGCCGCGTCGTGCCGCTGTCGACGGTGCTGGAGAACGGCGACCAGGTGCAGGTGCTGCGCTCCAAGGCGCAGGTGCCGCAGGCGTCGTGGCTCAACCTCGCGATCACCGCGAAGGCGCTGGCGGCGATCCGCCGCCACCTGCGCAACGAAGAGCGCGGGCAAACCGTCGCGCTGGGGCGCAAGCTGTACGACGACATCGTCGCGCGGCTGCCCGCGACCCTGTCCGCGGGCGCGATGGACGAGGCGCTCAAGCGGCTGAAGCTGCCGGACGAGGCGGCGCTGATGCAGGCGATCGCGCGGCGCACGCTGACCGACGGGCAGGTGATGGAGGCGCTGATGCCGGGTTCGGCCGGTGCCGATCTGGCGCATGCCCCGCCGCAGTCGGGCGCGATCTCGATCCAGGGACTGGCACCGGGGGTCGCCTACGAACTGGCGGCGTGCTGCCACCCGGTGCCGGGCGACCGTATCGTGGGCCTGCGCCGTCCCGACGCCTCGATCGAGGTGCATGCGATCGACTGTCGCATCCTGTCCGACCTGGCCGAGCGGTCCGACGAGGAAACCGACTGGATCGACGTGCAATGGGGCGACAAGACCGAGGGCGCGGTGGCGCGCATTTCGGTCGAGGTGCGCAACGAACCCGGCGCGCTCGGGCTGCTGGCGACGGTGATCGGGCAGCACAGGGCGAACATCATCAACCTGCGGCTCGACAACCGCGACGCGCAATTCCACACGAACATGATCGACCTGGAGGTCCATGACTCGCATCAGCTGATGCGATTGCTGTCCGCGTTGCGCGCGGCGGATGCGGTGAACGCGGCCGAGCGGATCTGATCGCGGCGACCGTCGTGACCTACGACGGCGACCTGCTCGCGGTGTCGCCGGGCAGCGGCGTGCTGACGATGACGGGGACGGCGGCGCGATCGATGGATGTCGACATCGCGGGCGCGACCGCCTCCGCGTCATCGGCCGGGCCGACTGACGGCCTGTGACCGGCGACGGGAAACCGTTCGCCGCCTGCCGCATTTCAGTGTCCGACACGGGAGGACCAACGCATGTTACGCCATCTGCTCGCCGCCACGGCGCTCGTCTCGGTCGCCGTGCCGGCGGCGGCGCAGTCGATCTCCGCATCGGACAAGGCGCAGGGGGCGCAGGCCAACCCGCAGCTGCTGGCCGAGTTCGGCGGCAAGTACGACGGCCCGCAGGCGGCCTATGTCGAGCAGGTGGGCAAGCGCGTCGCGGTCCAGTCCGGGCTGTCGAACGCGCAGGGCGATTTCACCGTGGCACTGCTCAATTCGCCGGTGGAGAATGCCTTCGCGATCCCCGGGGGCTATATCTACGTCACGCGACAGCTGCTGGCGCTGATGAACAGCGAGGCGGAGCTGGCCTCGGTGATGGGGCATGAGGTCGGCCACGTCGCCGCGCGCCATTCGGCGGCGCGCAACCGTACCGCCTCGATCGGCGGCGTGCTGGCGGGGATCGTCGGCGCGGTGGCGGGCAATGGCGCGATCGGGCAGCTGGTGGGCGCCGGCGCGCAGCAGGCAGCCGGGCTCTACACGCTGAAATACGGCCGCGATCAGGAATATGCCGCCGACGCGCTGGGGGTGAAGTACATCACCGCCGCGGGGTACGATCCCTATGCCGCCGCCGACATGCTGGCGCAGCTGAACGCCGCGACGACGCTGCAGGCGCGCGCGGCCGGGCACGACGCGAACGCGCTCCCCACCTGGGCATCGACCCACCCCAACAGCCTGGAGCGGGTCCGCCGCGCCGCCCGGCTCGCGCAGGCGACCGGGCGACCGGAAACGACCCCGCCGCAGGATACCGCGTTCCTCCGCCGGCTGGACGGGCTGCGCTACGACGATGACCCGACCGAAGGCGTGATCGAGGGGCAGACCTTCCGGCATCCGGGACTGCGGCTGCGCTTCACCGCGCCGCAGGGCTATACGATCGCCAACGGTGCGGACGCGGTCACGGTGGCGGGCAGCGGCGGTCAGGCGCAGATGAAGACCGCGGCCGCTACCGACGATCTCGCCGGCTTCATCGCCGCGCGGTTCCGCCAGCTGGGCGCGAATGCCGGCGGAGAGGTGACGTCGGGTACCGCCAACGGCGTGCGCTACGCCGCCTCGACCACGCGCGCCTCGGCGGGCGGGCGCGCGGTCGATGCGACCATCGTCGCCTATCGCTTCCCCAGCGCCACCAACTGGTTCACGATCGTGACCCCGGCGGGGCAGGGAATCCGTCCGCTGGCGTCGCTGGTGGAGAGCGTCGCGGTGCTCACCCCGGCGCAGGCGAATGCGATTACCGGCAAGCGCGTCCGCATCGTGACGGTGAAGCAGGGGGATACGATCGACACCTTCGCGGGGCAGATGGCCTATCCCACGCTTCAGCGCGAACGGTTCGTGACGCTGAACGGGCTGGACCCCGATGCGCCGCTGCGCGCCGGAATGCTGGTAAAGGTCGTGACGACCGGCTGACAGGTCGTTACAGCGCGGCGGCACCATGAACCGTCCTGCGCTCTCGGTCGTCATCCCCTGTTACAACGAAGAGGCGACGCTGCCGCTGCTCCATGCGCGCGTGTCCGCCGCGGCGCGCGGCGTCGTCGGCGACGATCATGAGATCGTGCTCGTCAACGACGGGTCGCGCGACGACAGCTGGCGCGTGATGCAGACGCTGGCGGCGGCCGACCCGCGCGTCGTCGCGGTCAATCTGTCGCGCAACCACGGCCACCAGCTCGCGCTGACCGCGGGGCTGGACCTGTGCGCGGGCGAGCAGATCCTCATCATCGACGCGGACCTGCAGGACCCGCCCGAACTCGTGGCGGAGATGCGCGCGACCATGGCGCGCGAGCAGGCCGACGTCGTCTATGCCGTGCGGCGCAAGCGCGATGGCGAGACGCTGTTCAAGAAGGCGACGGCGGCGGCCTTCTACCGCGTGCTCGACCGCGTCACCGACACGCCGATCCCGCTCGACACCGGCGATTTCCGGCTGATGACCAGGCGGGCGCTCGACGCCTTGCTGTCGCTGCCCGAGCAGGCGCGCTTCATCCGCGGGATGGTGGCCTGGGTCGGCTTCCGCCAGGTGCCCTTTCCCTATGACCGCGCCGAGCGGCATGCGGGCGAGACGAACTATCCGCTGGGCAAGATGGTGCGGCTGGCGCTGGACGCGGTCACCGGCTTCTCCACCGCGCCGTTGCGCTGGGCGAGCCATTTGTCGGTGATCCTGGCGGGCTGCTCGGTGCTGCTGCTGTTCTACATCGCCTACGGCTATTTCAGCGGGGCTCGAGTGCAGGGCTGGACCTCGACCATGCTGGTCGTCGTTGTGCTGTCCGCGATCCAGATGTTCGTGCTCGGCATGATCGGCGAGTATCTGGGGCGGCTGTATATCGAGGCGAAACGGCGTCCGCTGTATCTGGTCGCGGACATCGCCGGCACCGCGCACGGCCGCGCGACGCTGGGGTTCCAGGCGGAGGCGACGCGGATCCCGGAGGAGCAGGTCGCCAGCGCCGCGCCGGCGGAGTGACTTCCGTCACCCCGGGTCAAGCCCGGGGTAACGAAGAAAAGATCAGGCCGCCTCGTCGGCGTCCAGCCCGTAGGCGGTGTGGAGGACGCGGACCGCCAGTTCCGTCTCGTCCTCGTGGATCAACACCGACACCTTGATCTCGCTGGTCGAGATGGCGAGGATGTTGATCCCGCGCGCGCCCAGCGTCGTGAACATGGTGCTGGCGACGCCGGCATGGCTGCGCATCCCGACCCCGACGACGCTGATCTTCGCGACGCGGGGGTCGTGGACCAGTTCGCCGAAGCCGATCGCCTCGCGCGCCTGGTTCAGCGCCTCGATCGAACGCGGCAGGTCGGCGGCGGGGACGGTGAAGGTCACGTCGGTCGCGCTGGCCGAGCCGCTGGAGCGGTGCGCGATATTCTGGATGATCATGTCGACGTTGATATTGGCTGCGGACAGCGGCTCGAAGATCGCGGCGACCGAACCGGGCTTGTCGGGCACGCTGGTCAGCGTGATCTTCGCCTCGTTCTTGTCGTGCGCGATGCCGGTGATGAGCTGGCGTTCCACTTCGTCGATCTCCTCTTCGCCCACGATCATCGTTCCGGGCAGGGTGTCCGCCATCGGTGCATCCGCGCCGGTGAACGACGACAGCACCTGGACGCGGACCTTTTCCTTCATCGCCAGCCCGACCGAGCGCGTCTGGAGCACCTTGGCCCCCACGCTCGCCAGTTCCAGCATTTCCTCGTACGTCACCTTCACCAGCTTGCGCGCGCGCGGCACGATGCGGGGATCGGTGGTGTAGACCCCGTCGACGTCGGTATAGATGTCGCAGCGGTCGGCCTTCACCGCCGCCGCCACCGCCACCGCGGACGTGTCCGACCCGCCGCGGCCCAGCGTGGTGATCCGGCCATCGGCGTTCATCCCCTGGAAGCCGGGGATGACCGCGACCGCGCCCGATGCCATGCTGGCGATCAGCGCGTCGGTATCGATCGTGCCGATCCGCGCCTTGGCGAAGGCGTCGTCGGTGTTGATCGGCAGCTGCCAGCCGAGCCACGACCGCGCCTCGACCCCGATCGCCTGTAGCGCAATCGCCAGAAGGCCGCTGGTGATCTGCTCGCCCGCGGCGACGACGACGTCATATTCGCGCGGATCGTACAGCGGCGACGCCTCGCGGCAGAAGCCGACGAGGCGGTCGGTCTCGCCCGCCATGGCGGACACGACGACCGCGACCTGGTTGCCGGCGTCGGCCTCGCGCTTCACCCGGGCGGCGACGGAGCGGATACGCTCGATCCCGGCCATCGAGGTGCCGCCGAATTTCATGACGATGCGCGCCACTATGCTGTCCAAACGCCTTGGGGTGGAGGGGGCGCCCTGATAGGAAGCGCGCATGACCGACGCAAGCGTAACAACCGACACCATCCACCCCTCCGTCGTGGCGGGGGAGGCCGCGCATTTCGGGGGGATGGCGCAGGAATGGTGGGACCCGAAGGGATCGTCGGCGATGCTCCACCGGCTGAACCCGGTGCGCTTGCGCTACATCCGCGCCGCGATCGACCGCCATTGGGACCTCGACGACCGTTCCTTCACTCCGCTCGCGGGGCGGCGCGCGCTCGACATGGGTTGCGGCGCGGGGTTGCTGGCGGAGCCGCTGGCGCGACTGGGGGCGAGCGTGACGGCGGTGGATGCCGCACCCGAGAGCATCGCCGTGGCGCGCGCGCATGCCGGGGCGGGCGGGCTGACGATCGACTATCGTGCCGGGGGCGTCGAGGCGGTGGCAGGCGAGACGTTCGATCTCGTCACCTCGATGGAGGTGGTCGAGCACGTCGCCGATCCGCGCACCTTCGTGGCGGCGCTGGCGGCGGCAGTGGCGCCGGGCGGACTGCTGGTGATGAGCACCCCCAACCGGACGTGGCTGTCCCGCGTGGCGCTGGTCGAGGGGGCGGAACTGACGGGCCAAATCCCGCGCGGAACGCACGACTGGGACAAGTTCCTGACGCCGGACGAACTGGGCGGGATGGTGCGTGACGCGGGGCTGGAGGTCGGCGATGTCACCGGCCTGACGCTGGGAACGAGCGGGTTTGCGCTCGGCGCGTCGACCGCGCTCGACTATTTCCTCACCGCGCGGCGCGCGTGACGGCGGCGGCGTTGTCCGCCATCTGCAAGCCGCTCCGCCGGCACGCGGCGGTGACGACCGGATAGTCGATGTCGGTGCTGCGGGTCAGCGCGGCGGGCATCGCCGCCTGGCATTGCTGCACGGTCGAATAATGCGCCGGCTCGACCCGGGCCTGGGTGCAACCGGACGCGCCATCGGCGCAGCCCATGATCGCCATCACGAAGAAGACCGGCTCCACCGACCCCTCCCATCCCTATGATTTCCTGTCGTAAATACGCATCGGCGGCGCTTGCGTTCCGGGCATCGCATCGTGCCGTTCCGGGGCGAGGTTGACGCCGCACGCCGCGCGCCCGACATCGCGGGCTCATGCCGCCGCTCTCCGCTACCTCCGCCTCCGTCGAACGTCCGCTGCTGCCGACGCTGCGGCGCTTCCTGCCCGATCTGTGGCCGTCCGACGCGCCGGGGATGAAGGTGCGCGTGGTCGGTGCGATGGCGCTGGTCGTCGCCTCGAAGCTGGTGCAGGTGTACGGCGCGCCGTTCGCGCTGCAGGGGGCGGTCGACGGGATGACCGTGCCGACGACGCCGGTGTCGCTGATCGTGCTGCTGGTGGTGGGCTATGCCGCGGCGCGCTTCGGCAGCACGCTGTTCGACAATCTGCGCAACACGGTGTTCGAGCGGGTGGGGCAGGAGGCGACGCGGCGGCTGGCGGCGCGCGTGTTCCGCCACCTGCACCAGCTGTCGCTGCGCTTCCATCTGGAGCGGCGCACGGGCGCGGTGACCAAGGTGGTCGAGCGCGGCACGAAGAGCATCGATACGATGCTGTATTTCCTGCTCTTCAACATCGCGCCGACGGTGCTGGAGCTGGTGCTGGTGCTCGGCATCTTTCAGGTGAAGTTCGGCTGGCCGCTGGTCGCGGCGACCGTCGTCATGGTCGTCGTCTACATCTGGTTCACGCGCGTCGTCACCGACTGGCGTGCGTCCCTGCGCGAGCGGATGAACGATCTGGACACCGGCGCGGTCGCGCATGCGGTCGATTCGCTGCTCAATTTCGAGACGGTGAAGTATTTCGGCGCGGAGGAGCGCGAGGCGCGACGCTACGATGCGGCGATGCGAGCCTATGCGCAGGCGGCGGTGAAGAGCGAGAACAGCCTGGCATGGCTCAACATCGGGCAGGCTGCGATCACCAACCTGATGCTGGGCGCGGGCATGGCCTGGGTCGCCTGGGGGTGGAGCCAGGGGCGTTTCACCGCGGGCAATGTCGTGCTGGTGTCGACGTTGCTGTCGCAATTGTTCCGCCCGCTCGACCTGTTGGGCATGGTCTATCGTACGATCCGGCAGGGCGTGATCGACATGGGCGCGATGTTCGACCTGATCGACACGCCGTCGGAGGTGGTGGACGCGCCGGATGCGCCGCCGCTGTCGATCCGCAACGGTCATGTGCGGTTCGAGAACGTGCGGTTCGGCTATGATGCGGGCGCAGAGATCCTGAAGGGGATCGATCTGGACGTGCCCGCGGGGTCGACATTGGCCGTGGTGGGGCCATCGGGCGCGGGTAAGTCGACGCTCGCGCGGCTGATGTACCGCTTCTACGACGTCGATTCGGGCCGGATCGCGATCGACGGGCAGGATATCGCGCAGGTGACGCAGGATTCGGTGCGCGCCGCGATCGGGATCGTGCCGCAGGATACGGTGCTGTTCAACGACACGATCGGCTACAACATCGCGTACGGGCGCGAGGGCGCGGACCAGACCGCGATCGAGCGTGCCGCGCGCAGCGCGGCGATCGCGGGGTTCATCGAGCGGCAGGCGGACGGTTACGCGACGCGCGTCGGCGAGCGCGGGCTGAAGCTGTCGGGCGGCGAGAAGCAGCGCGTCGCGATCGCACGCACGCTGCTGAAGGACCCCCCGATCCTGATCCTGGACGAGGCGACCAGCGCGCTCGACAGCCGGACCGAGGGCGAGATCATGGAGACGCTTCAGGCGATCGAGCGCGGGCGGACGACGATCGTGATCGCGCACCGGCTGTCGACGATCGTCCATGCCGACCAGATCGTCGTGCTGGAGGCGGGCCGCGTGGTCGAGCGCGGCACCCACGCCGCGCTGCTGGCGGCGGGCGGGCTATATGCGGAGATGTGGCTGCGGCAGGCGGCCGAGCGGGCGGCGGCGGTCGAGGAGGGCGTGGCCTGAGTGGACCGCCATCCGGACTTGATCCCCATTCAGCGATACGACAGCCACCTTGCCGTATCGTGTCGCCACGTGCACTGCGCTTCATCACGATAACCAAGGAGTATCAATGCGTTCGATGTTCGCCGCCACCCTGTCCGTGGCGCTGATGACGACGACGGCGGTCGCCCAGACGCTGCCCGCCAGCAACCCCTTCGCCAAGCCGAGCACGCTGCCGTACCAGGCGCCGCCCTTCGACCGGATCAAGGACACCGACTATCTGCCGGCGATCAAGGCGGGGATGGCGGAGCAGCGCGCCGAGGTGGCGCGGATCGCGAACGACCGTGCGGCCCCGACATTCGACAATACGATCGCCGCGCTGGAGCGGTCGGGTCAGCTGCTGGAGCGGGCCGAGAACGCGTTCAGCGGCGTCAACGGCGCCAATACCAACCCGGTGCTCCAGAAGACCGAGGCGGAACTGGCGCCGCTCCAGTCGGCGCACCGCGATGCGATCAATCAGGATGCGAGGCTCTTCGCGCGGGTGAAATCGCTGCACGATCGCCAGGCCACGCTGGGGCTGACGCCCGAGCAGGCGATGGTGCTGACGCTGACCTACGACAAGATGGTGCGCGCTGGGGCGCAGCTGTCGGCGACCGACCAGAAGGCGCTGCGCGACGTCAACGGGCAATTGTCGACGCTGGAGACGACGTTCAAGCAGCGCCTGCTCGCCGCGGCGAAGGCCGGCGCGCTGGTGGTCGACGACAAGGCGAAGCTCGCCGGGCTGTCCGATGCGGAGATCGCCGCGGCGGCGGCCGATGCGCAGGCGCGCGGACTGCCGGGCAAATACGTCCTGTCGCTCCAGAACACGACGCAGCAGCCCGCGCTGGCGCAGCTGACCGATCGCGCCACGCGCCAGGCGCTGTTCGAGGCGAGCTGGACCCGCGCGGAGAAGGGGGACGCCAACGACACCCGCGCCACGCTGCTGCGGATCGCGGACCTGCGCGCGCAGAAGGCGAAGCTGCTGGGGTTCGCCAGCTGGGCCGATTACAAGCTGGCCGACCAGATGGCGAAGACGCCGCAGACCGCGCAGGGCTTCCTGCGCCGGATCGCGGGCGCGGTGTCGGTCGAGCAGAAGCGCGAGGCGGCGGAGCTGCAGGCGCAGGTGAAGGCCGAGGGCGGCGATTTCGCGCTGAAGCCGTGGGACTGGAACTTCTATTCGGAGAAGCTGCGCAAGGCGCGCTACGACCTGAACCAGGACGAGCTGAAACCGTATTTCCAGATCGACAAGGTGCTGGAGGACGGCGTCTTCTACGCCGCGACCCAGCTGTACGGCATCACCTTCAAGAAGCGCACCGACCTGCCGGTGTGGCAGAGCGACGTGATGGTCTACGAGGTGTTCGAGGAGAATGGCCAGCCGCTGGGGCTGATGTACTTCGACTATTGGAAGCGCGACAACAAGAACGGCGGCGCGTGGATGTCGAACTTCGTCAACCAGTCCAAGCTGCTGGGGACGAAGCCGGTGATCTACAACGTCGGCAATTTCACCAAGCCCGCCGCCGGGCAGCCCGCGCTCATCACCTTCGACGATGTGACGACGATGTTCCACGAATTCGGCCATGCGCTGCACGGGCTGTTCGCGAACCAGACCTATCCCAGCGTGTCGGGCACCAACACCGCGCGCGATTTCGTCGAGTTCCCGTCGCAGTTCAACGAGCACTGGGCGCTCGACCCGAAGGTGCTGGCGCATTACGCGGTCGACTATCGCAGCGGTCGGCCGATCCCGCAGGCGCTGGTCGACAAGATCAAGCGCGCGGCCACGTTCAACACCGGCTATTCCTTCGGCGAGGCGCTGGCCGCGTCGCAGCTGGACATGGCGTGGCACTCGCTGCCCGCCGGGCAGGCGCCGAAGGACGCCGATGCGTTCGAGGCGCAGGCGCTGGCGGCCTCCGGGCTCGACGTGGCGGACGTGCCGCCGCGGTACCGCTCCAGCTATTTCCTCCATATCTGGGGCAATGGCTATTCGGCGGGCTATTACGCCTATCAATGGACCAAGATGCTGGATGCCAACGCCTATTCCTGGTTCGAGGCGAACGGCGGGCTGACCCGGGCCAATGGCCAGCGCTTCCGCGACATGATCCTGTCGAAGGGGCATACGGAGGATTATGCGCCGATGTTCCGGGCCTTCTACGGCAAGGATCCCGAGGTGGCGCCGCTGCTGAAGGACCTAGGGCTCAACGCCGACGGATCGCGGGTAACCCCGTGATCCTTCGTCACCCCGGACTTGATCCGGGGTCCCGCTTCTTCTGACACGCTGGGATAAAGCGGGACCCCGGGTCGAGGCGGTAGCTTCGCCAGACGGCTGGAACGGCGCCGCGTACCGGCCGTGCTCCTGCGCAGGCAGGAGCACGGAGACAGGCAGAACGACGTCTTATGGGATCGGCAACACTGGGCTCCTGCCTGCGCAGGAGCACGGTGGAGATGGCCGCAAAGGTCCCGCTCGAGGCCGGGGTGACGACCTACGCCAGCAGGTCGCGCGTCTCCGGGTGCTTCTCGATATACGCGCGGACGAAGGTGCATTGCGGCACCACCTTCAGCCCGCGGTCGCGCACCGCGTCGAGTGCGCCGCGGATCAGGCGGCTGCCGACGCCGCGCCCCTCGATCTCGGGCGGGACGACGGTGTGGGTGAAGACGATCGTGTCGCCCTCGCGCTGATAGGCGGCGACCGCGCGATGCCCGTCGACCTCCAGCACGAACTCCTGCTCGGAGCGGTTGTCGCGTACGCGCTCGACGCTCACGGCGCGACCGGATCGGCCGCCGGTGGCGCGTCGACGCCCTTGGCCACGGGGGAGACCTGATGCGGGGCGGTCGTGTTGACGCCGGTCTTGCGGAGGTCCTCCTCGCGGCCGCAGCCGGACAGGATCGCGGCGCCGAAGGTGAAGAGCGCTAGGTTGCGGCGGGGGGCGGGGATCATCGTCGTTCTACGCCCGAAACGGCCCGTGCGTTCCGTTGCCACCGGCGATCCCGCGCCCTAGATGAGCCGCGATGGTCGCCGACCCGGTCGCAACACTCCACCGCATCTTCGGTTTTCCCGCCTTCCGCGGCGTGCAGGAGGATGTCGTCACGCGCGTGCTCGCCGGGCAGCGGACGCTGGCGGTCATGCCGACCGGCGCGGGCAAGTCGCTCTGCTATCAGCTGCCCTCCGCCATGCTGGAGGGGACGTGCGTCGTCGTCAGCCCGCTGATCGCGCTGATGCACGACCAGCTGCGCGCCGCGACCGCGGTGGGGCTGCGGGCGGCGACGCTGACCAGCGTGGACGAGAACAGGGCGGAGACGCGCGGCCGGTTCCTGGATGGCGAGCTGGACCTGCTCTACATCGCGCCGGAGCGTGCCTCGACCGCCGATTTCCGCGACCTGCTGGAGCGTGGGCGCATCGCGCTGTTCGCGATCGACGAGGCGCATTGCGTCAGCGAATGGGGGCACGACTTCCGCCCCGACTACCGCCTGCTGCGCCCGTTGCTGGACGCCTTCCCGCAGGTGCCGCGGCTGGCGCTGACCGCGACCGCGGACGACCATACCCGGCGCGACGTGCTGGAGCAGCTGGGCATCCCCGAAGAGGGAATGATCGTCGCGGGGTTCGACCGCCCCAACATCCGCTACGCCATCCAGCCGCGCGACCAGACGGCGCGCCAGATCGCCGACCTGATCGCGCGCACGCCGGGGCCCGGCATCGTCTACGTCCCCTCTCGCGCGGGGACCGAGAAGATGGCGGAGACGCTGGGGCGCAGCACCGGACGGCCGGTGCGCGCCTATCATGCCGGACTGGACGCGAGCGTGCGCGCGCGCAACCAGCGCGACTTCGTCGCGTCAGAGGACATGGTGATCTGCGCCACGGTGGCGTTCGGGATGGGGATCGACAAGCCCGACGTCCGCTTCGTGGCGCACGCCGGGCTGCCGAAGTCGATCGAGGCCTATTATCAGGAAACCGGGCGCGCCGGGCGCGACGGCGATCCGGCCGTGGCGCATCTGTTCTGGGGCGCGGACGATTTCGCGCGCGCGCGCCAGCGCATCGGCGAGGTGGAGCCCGCGCGCCAGCCGGGCGAGCGCCAGCGGCTGACCGCGCTTGCCGCGCTGGTGGAAACCGCGGGGTGCCGCCGCAGGGTCCTGTTGCGGCACTTCGGCGAGGACCCGCCCGAGACGTGCGGCAATTGCGACAATTGCCTGAACCCGCCCGCCGCGATCGACGCGACGCAGGTGGCGCGCAAATATCTCTCCGCCGTCTTTCGCACCGGGCAGATGTTCGGCGCGGGCTATATCGAGCAGGTGCTGACCGGCCAGTCGACCGAGCGCAGCCTGATGAACGGGCACGAGCAACTGACGGTGTGGAACATCGTCGAGGGCGAGGAGCTGCGGCTGCTGAAGCCGGTCGGGCGCGCGCTGCTGCTGAAGGACGCGCTGCGCACCAATCCGCACGGCGGGCTGGAGTTCGGCCCGGCGGCCCGCGCGCTGCTGAAGGGCGAGGCGACGCTGCCGCTGATCGAGCCGCCCGCGCGCGAGCGGCGGCGCAAGGGGGCGGGGGCGCAGACCGCCAACCCGGTCGACGATCCGCTGTTCGAGGCGCTGCGCGCGTGCCGCCGCGACCTGGCGAAGGAGGCGGGGGTGCCGCCCTATGTCATCTTCCACGATTCCGCGCTGCGCGAGATGGCGGCGCTGCGGCCCGCGTCCGCGAGCGCCTTGGGGCGGATTTCGGGGATCGGGCAGCGCAAGCTGGATGCCTACGGGGCGGCGTTCCTGAAAGTGATCGCGGACCACTCGTCATGACGATCGGTACGCGCTAGGGTCCGCTTATGCTTCGCCCCATCGACGAGAAGATCGCCGTCGCGCCGCAGATCCGGCCAGAGGACGTCCCCGCTATCGCCGCGGCCGGCTATGTCGCGATCGTCAACAACCGTCCCGATGGCGAGGAGGCGGGCCAGCCGAGCGGCGCCGCCATTCGGGCGGCAGCGGAGGCGGCGGGGCTGACCTATACCGCGATCCCCGTCACGCAGGCCGGGTTCAGCTTCGCGCAGGTGCAGGCGATGATCGGCGCGCTCGATGCGGCGGGCGGCCCGGTGCTGGCCTATTGCCGCTCGGGTACGCGGTCGTGCAACCTGTGGGCGCTGGCGGGCGCGGGGCTGGGCGAGGATGCGGATGTGCTGACCGCGAAGGCGGCGGGCGCGGGCTACGATATCGCCGGGCTGCGCCCGCTGATGGATGCGGTGTCGCAGCAGGCATGACGCTCGCGGCATTGTTGGGGCTGGGCGGCACCGACCGCATGATGCGCGCGCCCGAGGAGGCGCTGGAGGCGATCGGCGTCGCGCTGCCCGGGTTTCCCGCGATCGATGCGGTCACGGCCGAGGACGGGCGCACCGCGCTGGCGGTGACCGCGGATCGCCGCGTGGCGGTCGTGCGGGTGCGCGGCACGCGGGTGAGCGGGCGCGAGGTGACGTGGCCGATGCTGCGCCAGACCGCAGAGGGGATCGTGGTGGAGACGGGCGACCGCCGGCTGGGCGACCTGACGCTGGTCGGCGTCACCGCGCTGGACGTGCGGCGGCTGGGTCAGGCGATGGCGGCCTAGCGGGCGACGATCAGCGCCGCGCCCGCCAATATTCCCAATACCGCGAGCGCGCGGCGTCCCGTCACCCGCTCCCCCAGCGCGAAGATGCCGATGAGCAGCGCGGTGACCATTCCCGTCTCGCGCAGGGCCGCCAGCGGCGCGGTGGGGCCGAGCGCCAGCGCGGACAGCGCCAGCCCGTAGGTGACGATCGACAGCGCCCCCGCGATCGCACCGGGGCGCCAGCCACGGCGGACCTGCGCGAAGATCGCACCCTTCGACGCGGTGCCGAACATGACCAGCACCACCCCGCCCATCAGGACGAAGAGCCAGACGATGTAGCTCGTCGGCGTCGGCGCGGCGCGGACGCCGCGCGCGTCGATCACGGTATAGGCCGCGATCGTCACCCCGGTCAGCAGCGACCAGCCGAGCGCCGCGCGGCCGATATGCCGCCCGACCGTCAGGGTCAGCATCGCCCCCGCGATCAGCGCGATGCCGGCCACCTGCGCCACCGTCGCCGGCTCGCCCAGCCAGCCGATCGTCGCCAGCGCGGTGACGACGGGGGCGGTGCCGCGCAGCACCGGATAGGCGGCGGTGAAATCCGCCACCTGATAGGCGCGGATCAGCGCATAGAGATAGATCGCATGGCCCAGCGCACTCGCCGCCAGCCAGCCCCAGGCGCCGTGCGGCAGCGGCACGATCAGGATCGCGGGCAGCAGGATGATCGCCGCCGCGGCATCGGTGAAGGCGCGGGCCGCCATCTTGTCACGCCCGCCCTTCACGATGGCGTTGACGACCGCGTGGATCGAACCGGAGGCGATCATCATCGCGGCGGCCAGGGTATAGGCGGGCATGGCGGCGGTATGCGCCGCTGTCTTCTCTTCGTCACCCCGGGTCATGCCCGGGATGACGGGTGTGGGCTACGTCACCAGGCGGCGCAGCGCCTCCAGCGTATCGGCCTCCTCCGCGGGCTTGTCGGTGCGGATGCGCGCGATGCGGGGGAAGCGCATCGCGACGCCGGACTTGTGCCGTTTCGATTCGTGGATCGAATCGAACGCGATCTCCAGCACCAGCGTCTTCTCGACCTCGCGGACCGGGCCGAAGCGGTTCAGCGTGTGCTGGCGCACGAAACGGTCGAGCTGCGCGATCTCCTGATCGGTGATGCCCTGATAGGCCTTGCCCACCGGCAGCAGCTCGCCGTCGGGCGTCCAGCAGCCGAAGGTATAGTCGCTGTACCAGCTGGATCGGCGGCCGTTGCCGCGCTGCGCATACATCATCACGCAATCGGCGGTCAGCGGATCGCGCTTCCATTTGTACCACAGTCCCGTGCGCCGCCCCGCGACATAGGGGCTGTCGCGCCGCTTGAGCATCATCCCCTCGATCGCGGCATCGCGCGCGCCGGCGCGGATGCCCTCCAGCGCGGTGAAATCCGCCGCCTCGATCACCTGCGACAGGTCGAAGCGGTCGGCGTCGAGCCGCGCGGCGAACGCCTCCAGCCGGGTGCGCCGCTCGCTCCACGGCAGCGCGCGCAGATCCTCCGTCCCGTCGAACAGGATGTCGTACAGCCGGACGAAGGCGGGCGACTCCGCCAGCATCCTGGCCGACACGACCTTGCGCCCCAGCCGCTGTTGCAGCGCGTTGAAGCTCGCCGCCCCGCCTCCGCTCTCCAGCGCACCGCCCTGGAAATCGCCCTTCACCATCAGCTCGCCATCGACCACGCCGGGGGTCGAAAAGGCACCGGCGACATCGGGGAAGGCGCGGGTCACGTCGTCGCCGGTGCGGCTGTAGAGCCGCGTCTCGCCCCCGTCGTCGCCCGGCACATGGACGATCTGGACGCGGATGCCGTCCCACTTCCACTCCGCGACGTAATCGGCGAGATCGACGCGCAGGTCGTCCAGCGGATGCGCCAGCATGAAGGGGCGAAAGACGGGCACGTCGGCGGTGGTGGGCTGCGCCCCCGTCCCCTCGGCCCAGGCGAACAGCGTGGGGTAGGGGGGCTCCAGCCCGTGCCATACCTCCTCCACGGCATCGACGTCCAGCCCGAACGCGTCCGCCAGCGCCTGCTTCGCGAGCCGCGCGGAGACGCCGACGCGCAGGCCCCCCGTCGCCATCTTCAGCAGCGCGAACCGCTCCTCGGCATCCATCCGGTCGAGCATGTCGGCGAGCGCGGCGGGGGCATCGGCGCGCGACAGATGCATCAGCCGGTCGACCACCGCACCGACGCTCAGCGGCGTGGCGTCGACCGGGGGCGGATCGGGGGTCGGCCACAGCAGCGATACCGTTTCCGCGGTATCGCCGACATAGTCACGGCTCATCCGGAACAGGACCGGATCGACCCGCGCCTCGATCAGCGTGCGGATGACCGCCGGCTTCACGCCGGGCAGGTCGAGGTCCCCGGTCAGCGCCGCCATCGCCCAGCCGCGATCGGGGTCGGGCACGGCGCGCAGATAGTCGCCGATCAGCTTCAGCTTGGCATTGCGCGACCGGGTATAGATCAGCGAATCGAGCAGGGCGGCGAACGCGTGCATCCGCCCGTCAGTCGATCGCGTCCTTCGCCGCCCTGGCCGCCATCAGCCCCAGCACGAGGAAGATGACGAAGAGCGCCGCGACGACGAAGAACAGGATCTTGGCGATCCCGACAAACGCGCCGCCGATTCCGCCGAAGCCGAGCGCCCCGAGCAGCAATCCGGCGATGAGGAACAGCACGGCAAGTTTCAGCATGACGGCGCCTCCCCCGCAACATCAGCCCTTGCGGCTGGCCTCGAACAGGAACCAGGCGCGTTCCTCGGCCTGATCGGTCCATTCGTCGACGATGCCGCTGGTGGCGTTGTCCTTCGCCTCTTCGGCAGCGTCCTTCACCTCGCGAAAGCGCTCGACGAGCTTCAGATTGTCGTCGCGCAGCTCCGCCAGCATGTCGGCCGCGCTGACGAAGTCGCGGTCGTTGTCGACGATCGACTGGCGGCGCGAGATGTCGCCGATCGAGCGCAGCGTGACGTTGCCGGTCTTGCGTACGCGCTCCGCGATGGCGTCGGTCACGCCCAGGATCTGCGCCGCCTGATCGTCGAGCAGCAGGTGATAGTCGCGGAAGTGCGGGCCGGAGACGTGCCAATGGAAGTTCTTTGTCTTCAGATACACGGCATAGCAGTCCGCCAGCGCGCCGTTCAGCGCCTCGGCCACCGTTTTCGTGTCGTTGCGCGCCAGATCGGTCGGCGTTTCCAGCGCGGGATTGATGTCGGCCACGTGTCGCTCCGTCATTTGGGGTCGGTGGCGGAACGACGGCGAAGCGGAATCGCTCCGCCCGGGATGGTCGTCGACCGTGAGCGGCCGGTCAGATCAGCGCGACGGCGCGCAACCCCAGCACCACGCCGATCCCGGTCAGCAGCACCATGTTGGCGACGCGGATCGCGCGCAGCGGCAGCGCCGCCCAGCCGCGCTCCCCCAGCGTCACCGCCACCGCGACGACCGCGAGCGCTCCCATCGTCGCCCCCACCGCAGCGGCCCAGGGCAGCGGGCTGCGCGCCGCCAGCGCCGCCGCGATGAACTGCATCCGGTCGCCGAACGCCATGATGAAGAGCCCCGCCAGCGCGGTGGGGAAGCGGCCGATGCGCCATCCCGCCAGATCCTCCGGCCGCGTGCTGCGCCATCCCGTCCCCAGCCCGGCGAGCACCAGCGCCAGCGCGAGCAGCAGCAGCCGCGCCGCCGGCGTCAGCAGCGCGGCGACCGCGATGCCGCCGATTGTCCCGATCGCATAATTCGCGGCCAGCGCGACCGCCCCGGCCACGATCACGAGGGCAGGCGAGCGCCAGCGATCGGCGAGCATCGCCGCCAGCCACGGCGTCCGGTCGGCGGCCTGCGTGATCGCGCCGAGCAGCAGCGCCGCCATCAGCGCGTCCATCGGCGTAGCCCCGTCAGGCGGCGAATCGGACCGTGCAGGCCGCGGCGAACGCGTCGCACGCCCCCTGGTCCTGCCGCTCGCTCACCACCGCCTCGCGCAGCAGCGCCAGCCAGCCGTGGATCAGCGCTCCCCGCTCGCCGCGCGCCAGCGCCGACCCGAGCAGGTGCGCGACGGTGACCGCGGGCAACAGGCGGTGGCGGTGCGCGATGGCGCGGATGCGGTCGACCTCATCGGCGATTCGCGCCGGCCCGGCGCGCCACTCGATCGCGGCCACGCGGTTGGCCAGATCGTGCCTGATGTCGCTTAGTCCGTCGCTGCCCATGTTCCCGCTCCTTTATGGTGGAGAGCATCGCACGCGGCGGTTACGGCGGGCTTAATCGGGCGCGCTGCTTGACTCGGGGCCGCATTTGCGCCAATCGGCCGCGTCTGTTGCGGCGGGGCTGCCCTCGCCGCTCTTTTTTGTTTCATACTATCAGGAATTGGTCATGGCAAAGCCGACCACCGTCAAGATCAAGCTCGTCAGCTCCGCCGACACCGGCTTCTTCTACGTGACGAAGAAGAACCCGCGTACCAAGACCGAGAAGCTGAGCTTCAACAAGTACGATCCCGTCGTGCGCAAGCACGTCGCGTTCAAGGAAGCCAAGATCAAGTAAGCGGCGGGCGGCGTGATGCCGCCTCGCGCTGCCTGATCGGGTGGACGGACAGGAGCCGCGGGCACGCGCCGGCGGCTCCTTTCGTACGTCGGTGGCCGCCTGTGCGAAGCCTTTCGGCATCATCGTCCGCCCGTCACCCCGGACGCGTTCGAGCCTTCCGCGAAACTCGGTTCCTTGTTCCCCGGCGAAGGCCGGGGCCCAGCTGGGGGACGGTGGTAACAGACGGATAAGCCACGCCAACTGGGCCCCGGCCTTCGCCGGGGAACGGCAAAATTGTCGAGCGATCCACGACTTTCGCAGAGGTCGGTCCCGACTTGTTGCGGGGGCCAGGGTTCCGGGCTTCATCGCATGTGAAGTTTGCGGTGCCCTGGATGCCGGAACGAGTCCGGCATGACGACGGTATGGAGGGCGGTTTCTACCCTCAGATCAGCTCGTTCACCGCGGTCATGAAGCGCGCCAGCGTGATCGGCTTCGATACATAGGCGTTGGCACCGGCGGCGCGCAGCCGCTCCTCGTCCTCGCGCCCGGCATAAGCGGTGACCGCCATCACCGGAATGTGGCGCAGCGTCTCGTCCGCCTTCATCTCCAGGATCAGCTCGTAGCCGGTGACGTGCGGCATCTGGATGTCCATCACCACCAGGTCGGGGACGAAGGCGCGCGCGCGCTCCACCGCCTCGCGCCCGTCGCGCACCGGCTCGACGGCGAAGTCGTGCGCGCGCAATAGGTCGCAGAACAGCTTGAGATTGAGTTCGTTGTCCTCGACAACGAGCACCCGTTTAGTCACGCGCGAAACACCCCCTCGAAGGGCACGATAGAGAATGGGCCGAAGCGACACAAACCCCCGGGATACCCAAACGGTTGCCCTGAACGCGCTGGTATGGACGCTGGGCGACGAACGGCGCGCCGAGCGGCTGGTGTCGCTGACCGGCCTCACCCCCGCGGACCTGCGCGCGCGACTGGCGGAGCCGCCGGTGCTGGCGGCCTGCCTCGCCTTCCTGGAGGGGCATGAGCCCGACCTGCTGGCCTGTGCCGACGCGATCGGTGCCACGCCCGAGGCGTTGGTGGCGGCACGCGCGGCGCTGGAGCGCGCGGCATGACGCGCCCGCTGCTGATCTGCGACTGCGACGAGGTGCTGCTCTACATGCTGCGCCCCTTCGCCGACTGGCTGGGGGAGGCGCATGACGTCGAGTTCACGATCGGGTCGTGGGACCTGGCGAACGCGATGAAGCGCCGCGCCGGCGGCCCGCCGCTGACCCGCGCCGAGATGGGCGGGTTCCTGGGCGGCTTCTTCCCCGCGCAGATGCATCGCCAGTCGCTGGTACCGCACGCGCGCGAGGCGCTGGCGGCGATCGCGGCGCAGGCGGACGTGGTGATCCTGACCAATCTGGAGGATCAGTGCCGCACCCATCGCATCGACCAGCTGGCGCAGTTCGGCATCGAACACCGCGTCGAGTGCAACCAGGGCGGCAAGGGCGAGCCGGTCGCGCGGCTGGTGGCGGAGCACGGCCACCCCGTCACGGTCTTCGTCGACGACCTGCCGCAGCATCACGCCTCGGTCGCGGAGCATGCGCCGCAGGTGTGGCGGCTGCATATGGTGTCGGAACCGCAACTGGCCCCCGGCGTACCGACGCCGCCGGCTGCCCATGCGCGGATCGACGATTGGGTGGGCGCGCAGGCGTGGGTGCTGGCCCGCTTCGCCGACGGGGTGCCGGCGCAGGCTTGACCGCGCTCGCCGGTCGCCGCAAGCAGCGCGGATGACCGATCGCATCGACCGCACGCTCCAGGACCTCGGCCTCGAACTGCCGCAGGCCGCGGCCCCCATCGCCGCCTATGTTCCCGTCGTCGAGGCGGGCGGGCTCCTCCACGTCTCGGGCCAGCTGCCGTTCAGGGACGGCAAGGTCGTGACCGGGCGGCTCGGCGACGGCTTCTCGCTGGAGGACGGGCAGGACGCGGCGCAGCGCTGCGCGCTGATGGTCGTGGCGCAGGTGAAGGCGCATATCGGCAATCTGGGGCGCGTCGCGCGCGTCGTGAAGCTGGGCGTGTTCGTCAATTCGACCGCGGACTTCGCGGATCATCCCAAGGTCGCCAACGGCGCGTCGGAGCTGATGGTCAAGCTGTTCGGCGATGCGGGCAAGCACGCCCGCGCCGCGGTGGGCGTGGCCGCGCTGCCGCTGGGCGCCGCGGTGGAGGTGGATGCGATCATCGAGGTGGCGCCGGCGCTGTGACGTTCCTAATTAGGCGGGGATGACCTCGCTGACCGCGCGTATCGCCGATGGCGTGGCCGCCATCCCGGCCGAGCAATGGGATGCCTGCGCCGGCACCGCCAACCCGTTCCTCGCCCACGCCTTTCTCGCGGCGCTGGAGCAATCGGGCAGCGTCGGCGGGCGCAGCGGATGGCAGCCGATCCCGATCGTGGTGGATGGGGCGGACGGCACGCCCGCGGCGATCGCCCCGGCCTATGCCAAGACGCACAGCCAGGGCGAATATGTCTTCGACCATGCCTGGGCCGATGCGTGGGAGCGCGCCGGGGGCAGCTATTATCCCAAGTTGCAGGTGGCGGTCCCGTTCACCCCGGTGCCCGGGCCGCGGCTGCTGCTGCGCGATCCCGCCGCCGCGCCGGCGCTGATCGCGGCGCTGGAGGCGGTGACCGACCGGCACCAGCTGTCGTCCGCGCATGCCACCTTCGTCGCGCCCGAGCAGGTGCCGGCGTTCGAGGCGGCGGGGTGGCTGGTGCGCGAGGGGACGCAGTTCCACTGGCGCAACGACGGCTATTCGACGTTCGACGACTTCCTCGCCGCGCTGTCCAGCCGCAAGAGGAAGGCGATCCGCAAGGAACGCGCCGCCGCGGTCGAGGGGCTGACGATCCGTCACCTGACCGGCGCGCAGATCGGTGCGCGCGAATGGGACGCGTTCTGGACCTTCTACCAGGACACGGGCAGCCGGAAGTGGGGCCAGCCGTATCTGACGCGCGCCTTCTTCCCGCTGCTGGGGGCGGCGCTGGGGGAGCGCGTGCTGCTGATCCTGGCGGAGCGCGAGGGCGTGCCGATCGCGGGGGCACTCAACCTGATCGGCGAGCACGCGCTCTATGGCCGTTATTGGGGGTGCACGCAGGACGTGCCGTTCCTGCATTTCGAGCTGTGCTATTACCAGGCGATCGACGCTGCCATCGCGCGCGGGCTGGCGACGGTCGAGGCGGGCGCGCAGGGCGAGCACAAGCTGGCGCGCGGCTATGTCCCGGTGCCGACCTGGTCGGCGCATTACATCCCGGATGCGGGGTTCCGCCGCGCGGTGGCCGACTTCCTGTCGCGCGAGCGGGCCGCGGTGGAGGCGGACCAAGAGTTCATGGACGCGATGACCCCGTTCAAACGGGGGTAGCGCGCGTCAATTCTCCTGTTCCTCGCGCAGCCGCTGCAGTCGCTCGCGGCGATCGGCGCGCTCCATCTTCGCCTTTTCCGCGCGCTCCAGCCGCGCACGGCGGCGCTCCATCGCCAGGATCAGCCAGCGCGGCACGCCCAGTTCCTCGTCGGTCGCCTCCGGCGCGGGGACGGAATGATCGATCTCGAACAGCACCGACGTGCCCCCGGGCGCACGCCAGATCGGCTTCAGCCCGACGGCGAAGCGCGGGTCATAGGCCGGGGGGCGGATCAGCCAGACGTAATCGAACGCATCGCGCGGGAAGCGCGCCAGCGCGTAGTTGATCGGGCGCCACCATTCGCGCGCGCACTTCACCTCGGTCACGATCTGCGTCGGATCGTGCGCGAAGCCGCCGGCATCGGCGTAGCGCGAGGTGAGCAGCTGCGCGCCCGCCATCGACCATTGATCGTCGGTATAGGCCATGCGCCGCTCCAGCGCGATCGCGGGGAGGTGCTCCAGCCGCGACATGCGCCAGGCGTTGTTGCAATTGTGTCCGACGAAGCTGATGAGCCGCGCGCCGATCGGCACCTGCGGCAGCGCGGCCAGCTCCTCCTCGTAATCCTGCGCGAACATGGCATAGCTGATCGTCGTGCCGGTCAGCCGCGCGGCGTAGAAGGCGAGCCCCAGCGCGGCAAGGATCGCGGTATGGCGGAAGGTCGTCCCCGGCTTCGGTCGGATCGCGATCACCGCGATCGCGATCAGGAACGGCGCCATCCGCATGTCGGCATAGGCCGAGCCGAAGACGATGCGCGGCAGCACGATATAGACCGCCAGCATGAACAGCGCCGACAGTCCCAGATGGCGCGAATAGCCGATGCGCGGGTCGCGCAGCGCCTTGAACAGCACGAGGTAGATGACCGCCATGCCGACGATGTCCCACCACAGCCAGCGGTCGCGCAGCGCCATGACGACCCACGCGATCTTCGTGCGCCAGTAGAAGAAGTCGGCGGTCTGCCCCGTGACGTCCGCCCCCGATCGCCACGCGATCATCAGCAGCATCGGCAGCGCCAGCGGCACGCAGCCGAGCCCGGCGCGGAACCAGCTGTGCAGCCAGTGACCGTTGCCGCGCTCGCGACGCAGGTCGTGCTGGCGGATCATCTCGCTGGAAAAGGCCAGCACTCCCAGCACGCCCCAGCCGAAGGTGTGGCACAGCCACAGCAGGCACGACAGCGGCACGAACACCGCCGCGCGCAAGCGCAGCCGGCCCAGCCGCGCCATGCGCAGCCACAGCCCGAACAGGCACAAGGCCAGCCCCAGCGACAGCGCGAAGTTCACGAAGCCGAACTGGAACGGATAGCCATAGGCCAGCGGCAGCGCGAACAGCGCGGTGGCGGGGATGCGGCCATGCACCTCGCGCGCGATCCACAGCAGCCCGGCGACGGTCAGCATCGGGATCGTCAGCACGATCAGCTTGACCGCCGGCTCCAGCCCGATCAGCGGCGCCAGCGGCTCGATCAGCAGGTCGACGCCCAGGTTGCCGATCAGCGACCATTCGAACTTGTACCAGTCGTGCAGCCAGGGATAGGCGGCGCGATCGAGCTGGACGCGGTAGCGCCCCATATGCCCCGGCAGATCGACGATCGGCGGAATCGCGGGGTATAACAACGGGATCGCCGCCGCGAGCACGGCCGCGATCACGAACCATCGCGTCTGCCACCAGTGAAGCCGGTCGTCCCCCTGCATCCCCGGCGCCTTACCGGCGCGCGGGGCTTTCCCGCAAGGGGGCAGCGGCGGCGGGACGGATCACCTGCCAGACGAGCACCGGGCCGGCGAGGCGGACGGGGCGCAGCCAGTCGATGCGCTCGCCCCGCTCCAGCCGCGCCCACAGTCCGCGCGGCGCGACGTTGCGATAGAGCTCGACATCGCCCAGCCCGGGGCAGGCGACGAGGTAATCGGCCCCCGTGGCTGTCACGAGCGCGCGTGCTTCGTCCGGAGGGGCGACGAACGCATGGACGACCCGGTCCATCGCCGCGCCGTTGCGATGATAGCCGCTCGCCACCGCATGGTGTGGGGTCGAGACGAGCAATGCGGGTGTCATGTCGAGCGGTGCGAACAGGGTCGCCTGCGGCAACGCCGCCAGCGCGGCGGCGTCGCCCGCATCGCGGCAGGCGCGGCGATGGCGCGGCGGGCCGACCGCATCCGCCGCCTCATTGGATACGATCAGCGGCAGGGAGACCAGCTGCCCCGGCGAGATCAGCAGGAAGGCCCCGACCGTCGCGAGGACGCGCGGACCCGTCGCCTCGATGCGGCGCGCGCGACCCAGCAATGCGACCAGCAGCACGGCCGAGCCCGGCACCGCCAGCGCGTTGGCGGTTGCCCCGGCGCGGTTGACCATGATCGCGATCGCGAGCGCCGCGGTCTGGATCGCCAGCAGCATCGTCCAGCGCGTGCGCTGCTCGCCGGGGGTCGCCAGCGCCCGCGCGCGCCATGCGCCGATCAGCCCCACGAGCGGCAGCCCGACCGTCAGCGCCGCGCGCGACCAGCCCTGTTCCCACAGCGGCCGTCCCTCCAGCACCATCATGTACCAGAGGCGGAAGACACGCGGCGGCAGCGTCGCGAACGGACCCGCGAGGCAGGCAGGCGACAGCACCAGCACCACCCCCGCCGCCAGCGCGCCGCCCAGCGCGACGCCGCCGAAGCGCGCGATCCGTCCGAAGCGCGACACCGCCACCGCGATCGTGACCCCCATCGCGGCGCCCCCCAGGCTCGCGATCCACGCGGGGGCCATCGCGTCGCACGCGCTTGCCCACATCGCGGGTCCGCGGGTCGCCGCCTGGAGCAACGCGCTGGCGAGGAAGAGCGTCCATGCCATCGCGGGTGCGTCGCGGCCGTCGCCCCGCCACGCCCAGGCGAGCGTCGCCACCCCGGCGATGGCGGCGGCGATCGGCAGGCCCTCCAGCGAGACGGTCAGCAGCGCCGCAAGCGCCAGCCCGATCGTGGCCCCGCTGCGCGCCGTCGGGGCCCCGAGCAGCGCGCGGACCGCGACCAGCGCCAGCACGATCTGCCACGCGTGGTGATCGACCCTGAGCGGCCGCGCCTGTCCCAGCAGAGGCGCGGCGAAGCCGACGATCAGCACCGCCAGCTGCGCCGGCACCAGCCCGCCCAGCCGCCGCGTGATGGACGCGACCAACGCCATGATCGCCAGCAACGTCAGCAGCGGCACGATCACCGCCGCCGCCACCTCTGCCTGCGCAGCGCCCAGCACCGGGCGCAGCAGCAGCATGGTCGCGGCGAGCGGTAGGTCGACCAGCCGCGACCAGTGCATCGCGAAGGCGCCGCCGTTCAGCCGGTGCTGCGCGACATCGAACCAGGATTGCCCCGCCAGCCAGTCGCGCACCTCCAGGATGCGCATCGCATCGTCGGGGTCTGCGTAGAATGGACGCGCGATGGCGCCGGCGCTGAGCACGAGCAGGACGACGGCGGCGAACAGCCATCCGCCCAGCACCGCCAGCACGAGGCGACGGCGCGGGGCGGTGTCCGGTGGCGGCTGGGTCACGCGGCGGCTCCGGGCGATCGGATCAGGCCGCCTTCAGCCGCCCCGGCACCTGGCGCACGCTGGCCAGCGCCGCAGCCTCGCCCTCGTTGCCGCTCTCGTGATATTCGGCGTCCTCGTTGACGGCCCATACGTCGTACACGCGCGCGCCGGCCTGGATGTTGCGGACGGTCAGCATCGCCGTCATCATCGCATGATCCTGATTGTTGTAGCGATGCATGCCGTTGCGCCCGACGCAATGGAGCGTGGGGAAGCGGTCCTCGATCTCGCGGCGCAGCATGTCGACGTTCTGTGCATAATCCTCGTCGTAGACGGGATAGGCCTTCTCCTGCCGCACGACCACGCCGCCCTCGACCTGGCGCGGATCGCACAGCCCCAGCGCCGCCATCTCGGCGGTCGCCAGCGCGACCAGCTCGTCGTCGCTCGACGCCCACAGCCCGTCGCCCTCGAAGCAGAAATATTCCAGGCCGACGCAGGCGATCGCGGGATCGGGCACCATCTCGGGCGACCAGCTGCGGAAATTCTGGATGCGGCCGACCTGCACCTTGGGATCGTGGATGTAGATCCAGTTGTCCGGGAACAGATCGGGCGAACGGATCATCAGCGCCACCGTCAGGAAGTCGCGATATTTCAGGTTCGCCGCCTCCGGCAGCGTCGCGGGCAGCGGGTGGAGCCGGCTCGCCAGCTCGCGCATCGGCGCGGAGGAGATGACATGCGCGGCGTTGATCGTGACGGGGATCGTCGCCGTGGCACCGCCATGCGTCGCGGCGACGGTCCAGCGCTGCGTCGCCGCGTTGAAGGTCAGCTGGCGCAGCGCATGCCCCATCAGCACCCGCCCGCCGCGCTCGACGATGCGGTCGCGCGCCGCATCCCACATCATCCCCGGGCCCAGCCGCGGATAGCGGAACGTCTCCAGCAGCGTCTTGGTCTGCATGCCGTCGTTGGGGCGCTTGTTGAGACCGAGCGAACGCTTCAGCCCGTCGACCACCGCGCCCCACAGCGACAGCCCCTTGATCCGCTGCGCCGCCCAGTCCGCGCTCATCTCGTCGCACGGCATGCCCCACACCTTCTCGGTATAGGTCTTGAAGAAGATCGAGAACAGCTTCCGGCCGAAGGCGTTGACGGTCCAGTCCTCGAAGCTGCGGATGTCGCGCTTCGGGAACATCCTGGCCTTGGCGAAGCTCGCCATGCACAGCGTCGAGCGGACGATGCCGAGGTTCCCCAGCGCCTCGAACGCGCGCAGCGGATAGCTGTAGAACTTGCCCTCGTAATAGATGCGGCTCATCCGCGGGCGCTCGATGAAGTCGTCCGGCAGGATCTCGTTCCACAGGTCGACCACCTCGCGCGAGCGCGAGAAGAAGCGGTGCCCGCCGATGTCGAAGCGGAAGCCGTTGTGCTCCACGGTGCGGCTGATGCCGCCGACGTAATGCGCGTCCTTTTCGATGATGGCGACCGAATAGCCGGCCCTGGTCAGCAGATAGCCCGCGGTCAGCCCCGCGGGGCCGGCACCGACGATCGCGACGTCCACTGCCATGTTGCCGTCATTCGCCATCGCTCAATGCCTCTCTCGCGCCACCGCGCCCACCGTGACGAACGGGCAATGAAGGAAGGTGGTTGAGCAAAGGTTAATGCCGGGGTCGCCCGCGGGGTTAACGCGGACCGCGCAACCGTTCTATAGCGCGTGGCCATGCGAACCCTGCTTATCCGGATACTGGCGTTCCTCGCCGCGCTCACGCTCGCGGTCCCGGCGATGGGACAGGGCAATGCGACGTTCGATCTGGCCGGGCCGGCGCTGAAGGTGACGGTGACGCGCGGGGCGGTGTCGCTGCCGATCGCGCAGGTCCCGGGGCTGCGCATCGGCGATCGCATGACGCTGAGCGCGGACCTGCCCGACGACCAGTCCGCGCGCTACCTGCTGGTGCTCGCGTTCCTGCGCGGGGCGACCAACCCGCCGCCCAAGAACTGGTTCTTCAAGGCCGAGACGTGGAACCGCAAGAAGGCGACGCTGGAGGTCGCGGTGCCCGAGGGGGCGGAACAGGCGATCGCGTTCCTCGCACCGGAGACGGGCGGCGGGTACAACGCGCTGGTCAATGCGGTGCGCGGGCGGCCCGGCGTGTTCGTGCGCGCGTCGCAGGACCTGTTCCAGGCCTCGCTCGACCGGGCGCGGCTGGAGGCGTTCGTCGCCGGAATCGCGCGCGTGGAGGAGGCGGCGCCCGACCGGCTGGGCGCGGTATCGACGACGCTGGCGCAGACGCTGGCGATCCGGCTCAACGCGGACTGCCTGTCGCGGCCGCGCGCGCTCCAGGCGGCGTGCCTGACGCAGAACCGCGACGGGCTGGTGCTCCAGACCGGGCGCGGCACGTCGCTGGCGGAGATGCTGGGGGGCACGCCGACGCAGCTGGCCTATTCGCTGGCCGCGACGAAGGAGGGCGGGGCCGGATTCTACAGCCCCTATATCTCGCTCGCGCGCGATTTCGCGCGGCTGTTCGGCGTCTTCCGCAGCGCCGACTATCAATATGCGCCCGCACTGGCGGTGGGGGCGGGCGACACGCTGCGGCTCCAGCTCAACAATCCGCCGTCGTTCCAGAACCCGAAATCGGTGCTGGTCGCGCCGCTGCCCCCGATCAACGCCGGCCCGCCCCCCGCGCTCCGGGCGGCGATGAAGGACGCGGTGTGCCTGATGCGCCCCGGACTGGCGCTGGCGCTGGACGATGCGCCGCTGGTCTTCGCCACCGATTATGCGCGCGACCTGTCGCTGCGCGTGGTGCTGGCGGACGGGCGGACCGTCGACCTGCCGCTGCGCGCCGATGCGGAACGCGGCGGGCTGGTCCCGACCGGCGATGTCGCCGCCATCGGCACCGCGGCGATCGGCGAGGCGGTGCTGACCGGGCGCTGGGGGTTCGACACCTTCTCCGGTCCGCGCTTTCCGTTGCAGAACGGTGCGCCCGCCGCCTGGGCGCCCCGGCCCGACAATGCGGTCGTCGTCGGCCGCGACACGCCGCTGACGCTGCAGGGCGGTGCTTCGGCCTGCGTCGAGCAGGTGAGCCTGCGCGACAAGGCGGGTAGCGCAAAGGCGGTCGAGTGGAAGGCGGACGGCGGCGATGCGATCGTCGCCACGCTGCCGCTCGCGCGGGTGCGCCCCGGCGACATGACGCTGCTGGTGGCGCATTACGGCGCTGCCGCGCCCGCGCAGATCCCGCTGAAGGGGCAGAGCGAGGCGAGCCGGCTGGAGGGCTTCACGCTCTACACCGGCGACACGGACGGCCGGCTGGTGGGCGCGCGGCTGGATCAGGTCGAGCGGCTGGAGGTGGCGGGGCTGACCTTCACGCCGGCCACGCTGACCCGCGACGCCGGGGGCGGCGACCGGCTGGTACTCGCCACCACCGGGTCGACCGGCACGCTTCCGACCGGGACGAGCGACGCGCGCGTCACCCTGCACGACGGGCGCGTGACGACGGTACGC